>CALZJY010000001.1 GCA_945787925.1 uncultured Anaerosporobacter sp.
AACTAAAAGCGATTGCCTTAATGTTGCCTGATCTTGAGAAAGTGTATGAACTTGATAGTCAGAGCATGTCGCAACTAAGAGATGAGATGAACTCTAAAGTAATACAGTTGAGTGAGAGTAAATATAAAGATAACTATGGCAATGAAGGGGGGGAGATCTTGAAACGTCAAGAAATCAGTCCTACTACAGAAGGCAAAGAGAAGCAAGAGGTTGTCGTAGAATCTAAGACCTCCAATAAGATGCAAGAGTTTCAACAGATCATGACATCCATCATTACTGATGCAATGAAGGCGAACAATCACGAGATATCAGAAGTGGTTAGCGAGCAGGTAACAGAGCGAGTAATTAAGGAGATGGATTATCTCTTCAGAGTAAGAGAGGATCATGAAGAAGAGCGGTTTAAGAAGTTTGATGAGTTATTGCGGGATGTTCAAAAAGGCAGGCTAGAGGCTGCAGCAACAATACCGGGAAAGAAAAAACGAAAAAGACTCTTTGGAAGAAAAAAGAGATAGTACATAGCAAAGATAGATGCAAAAAGAGATTGCCAGCCTAGAAAGCAGGACAATCTCTTTTTCTATTTATGTAAATATACAGGTCCCCTTCTAGAAGAGACCTGTATGTTTAGAATTGTATATTCATATTGGTCATATAAAGGTTAAATTAGCCTTCGATAGAACCTGTAGGGCAAGTTGCAGCGCAAGCACCACAATCGATACATACATCAGCGTCGATTTCGTAGTGAGCAGCACCTTCAGAGATAGCTCCTACTGGACATTCAGCTTCGCAAGCTCCACAGCTTACACAACCATCGTTAATTACGTGTGCCATTATACATTTCCTCCTTATTAATATTTGTGAACCTATTTTAATATAATTAGGACAATATTACAATAGATATGTGAAGGTTTTTTATTTCGTACAATGATACGTGTTGCTAGATGCCATATGTTGCCTTGACTGGTATAAAAAATTAGCATATAATAACTTTATTTACAAATAATATAAAAGAGCATAGAAAAATAGGAGGAACTCAAAATGACTAAAGTATCTAAAGATATGATTATCGGTGAAATCATCCAAATGGACCAAGGATTTATTCCAATTCTTATGGAAGCAGGAATGCACTGCCTTGGATGTCCATCTTCACAAGCAGAATCCTTAGAAGATGCTGCAATGGTACATGGTCTTGATGCAGATAAATTAGTAGCAGATTTAAATGCATATTTAGAGTCTAAATAGGACAAACTGTCCGACCAAAAAAAGAGCCGACATCATGTCGGCTCTTTTTTACATTACAGATAAAATCTGAACAGCATTGTCACGAACAATTACTTCGAAGTGTTCTTTGAAGTAAGCAATCGTAGCATAGGTGCTGCGTTCTAATTTTCCATATTCAGATACTAAGTTGCAGATTCGATTAAACTCCTGTGGAGTATATTCGGACTGTGTTAATACTAAATAATAGGTATTTGTCGCTTCGTTCTTATATAAATCATTGTGGCCATGATAAGAAACGATAAGCTCTGCACTTACTCGGATAACTTCGTCTAAGGATTTGAAAGAGAAGATCTTAGTCAGTGGAGGAGTCGTCTTTGCGGCTGGTTCCTCGGCTGTCTCTGCAGAGTCTTCTTTTTCCTCTATTAGATCAAGTGATTCTGCTGGGGATTCTTCCTTGTTTGAGTCTGCATTCTTGTTACTGTTTAGGTCAAGCAAATTATCTAAATCCTGATAGCTGTTAAGTAAGTCATCGTCAAATCCTAAATCGTCCTCGCTCTCATCCCCATTGAAGGAGGAATCGGAAAAGCTAGGAGAAAATTTAGAAAAGCGAGTATCTAACTCATCAGGGTCTTCTACTTTAGTTACAACTAGGACTAACGTTTCTGGAGAGACAGGAATTGCTTCGATCATTAAAGGAATGTCATCTGCTTCAAAACCAAACTCGAAAGCGGCTTGTTGCATCATATCGCGAAATAATAGTTTTGCCTTTTCTGTACCGTATGCAAGTTCACTAATTCGAAGTTGTCGATCTACTAAATCATCTTTGTTAAGGGTACAACGAATCTGATTCTCATTTATCTTTTCAATCTTCATAGAATCACATCCTTTCTATTTCCTAAATTCTTATAGTAGTGTCTGTATCATCCCACGGTTTATCAAGTCTTAACATCCTACAAGGGCGTAAGTGTATAATATAGTATATGCCAAAATATAAGTTATATTGTGCTTTGTGATAATTTAGTGAAATGATGTCACGATTACCATTTCATAGTTGTTTTTGTGCTTAAAGTATAAGTGAAAACCTGTACAAAGTCAATATTCCTAGTGGATTAATTTGGTGGTCAAAGATGTAAATAAGACAAGCTATACTATAAAAATTATATAACCAATAACCAACAATTATTCCTAATAAATATCGTAAAAACGTAGAAAAATAAATTTTCTTAAGTAATTGTACCCAATATTTATGTATAAGTTTTTACATATTCTAGTTATTATAATAGTATATGAGTGTGTTATAATAACGTGAATAGATATAAAACCATAGTCTATATTGTATTCCCGTGGACTTTGTTTTATATTATTAGTTGTTACAATGAAAATTTCATCAAAAATAAAGAAAGTGAATTGTATGGAAAAAGAAAAAAAGAAGAAAAAGAAGAAAGCAATTAGTCCGAGACGACGTAGGATTAAGCTTGCTTTCAAGATTTTTATCCTTGTTTCATTGCTATGCGTATTAGTAGGAGGTATCGTATTTTATTTTAAATATGGTAAGGGAATCTTAAAAGCCCAATCTGAAGCGAAGGCAATGGTGGCAGAGAGTACGAAAGATACATTCAAGAAAGATCAGACCAGTTTCGTCTATGATGTGGATGGAAAGCTGATAGCCAAATTAAAAGGTGCGAAGGATGTCAACTATCTTTCCATTGAGGACATCCCGAATGAAGTATGGCAAGCAGTAATCTCTATTGAAGATAAGAGCTTCAAAAGCCACGGTGGGATCGACATTTCAGCAAACATCCGTGCTGCATTAGCATTGGTAAAGAATAAGGGTAAGATTAAGCAAGGGGCTAGTACAATTACTCAGCAGTTAGCACGTAATATATTCTTGAGCTTTGACCAAACATGGGAACGTAAAATAAAAGAAATCTTTGTGGCAATTGAGCTTGAAAAGAAATACACAAAGATGGAGATTTTAGAGTTCTATTTAAATAATATTAATTTTGCCAACGGATATTATGGTATTCAAGCAGCTAGTAGAGGTTACTTTAGCAAAGACGTAGGAGAGCTTAGCTTGTCCCAGATTGCGTTCTTAGTTGCAATACCGAATAATCCAACTGTATTTAGTCCTACAGAGCATATTGAGAATACTTTGACACGTCGTAATCGTATTTTAAAACAAATGCTTGAGGATAGAAAAATTACTCAAACGCAATATGATGAGGCAGTCTCAGAAAAAATCAAGTTAAAACGTGAGAAGATCGAAAAACAGACTTCCGTAGACAGCTATGTACTGTTTGCAGCAACCGAAGCAATCATGGAAGCAAACGGATTCGAGTTTAAGAACAAATTTAACTCTGATGAAGAAAAAGAGGAATATAATACATCATATTCAGAACAATATACACAAGCACAGCAGGATTTATACTCCAAAGGCTACAGCATATATACTTCGATCGATCCTGTAATTCAACAGACGCTTCAAGAGACCGTAAATGAGAAATTAAGCGGTTTTACTATGAAGTCAGAGGAAGGCATCTATAAGATGCAAGGTGCTGCAGTATGTATCGATAACAAGACGGGGCGTGTTGTTGCAATCGTCGGTGGAAGAGAGCAAGAAGATGTGACTTCTTACTTAAACCGCGGCTTCCAAGCATACCGTCAGCCAGGAAGTGCCATTAAGCCATTGATTGATTATTTACCAGCATTACAAAATGGATATTCTGCAAATAGTATTGTAGTAGATAAGAAAATCAAAGATGGTCCAAACAATAGTGATGGCAGATTCTTAGGAAGAATGACATTAAGAACAGCAGTAGAGAAATCTAGAAATACGGTAGCATACCAGCTGTTCGAGCAATTAAATCCTTATGTATGCATGAGCTATTTATATGATATGAACTTTAAAAAGCTTGATCAGAGCGATTATCTGAATACTGCAAGTATCGGTGGCTTTACAAATGGTGTAAGCCCATTAGAAATGGCTTCCGCATATGCAACGATTGCAAATCAAGGAAAATACCGTAAAGCAACATGTATTGTTAAGATCATGGATTCAGATGGAAATGAAGTAGTAAGCGACAGTATACAAGAAAAACAAGTATATGAAGCAAATGCTTGTAATGAAATGACAGACATCTTAGAAGGTGTATTGATCCGTGGTACAGGTAGAGGGTACAAGCTTTCCAATATGCCTAGTGCCGGTAAGACAGGTACGACAAATGCCAATAAAGATGGATGGTTCGTAGGCTATACACCATATTATACAACAAGCGTATGGGTAGGTTATGATATTCCTAAAGCATTAAGCGGTCTTACAGGAGGTTCTTATCCTCTTCGTATCTGGAATTCATTTATGACAAATATTCATGAGGGATTCGAAACTGTACCGTTCCCATCTTATACGTCTTCTTCTAGTCATAAGGATTTTGTAGATGCGGATGAGCCAGAGGAAACAGAGGCGCCAGTAGAGACGGAACAGCCAACAGAGACAGAACAACCATTAGAAACAGAAGCGCCGGTGGAAACAGAGACACCGGTGGAAACAGAAGCACCAGTAGTGACTCCTGAACCAACACCAATACAAACAGAGGCTCCAGTAGTAACACCTGAGCCGACGAAGAAACCAGAGCTACCAAATCCTCCGGCTGAGCCAGAAACACCTTCTGGTCCAGAGGAAGGACAACAGGAACAAGTTCCGGTAGCACCAGAAGAAGAATCTGGTGAATAATAAAAAAACGCATATTCTTTGGAATATGCGTTTTTTTATTATGTTGTCTTGTTAGTTTCGTATTGGCTAACAAGGCGTTGGATTTTTTCTGTTGGACTTAATAAATCACTGATGGAATTGTCGTGATTTAATGTGTCGATTAATAATGCAATATATTTAGACATATCGACATTTACATAATACGGTTTGGATAATAATTCTTCGGATTGATATACAAGGTTTGTTGTTAAGATACGATGGAATAATCCTTCTTCGAATGCTTTATCGAATTGTTCAAAACCATTTGTAAATAAACCGAATGTAGCAGCGATAAAGATTCTACCTGCTTTACGACGTTTTAATTCTTTTGCAACGTCTAACATACTTTCACCAGAAGAAATCATATCATCGATGATGATAACGTCTTTTCCTTCTAGATCAGAACCTAAGAATTCATGAGCAATGATTGGGTTACGTCCATTTACGATTGTTGTGTAGTCACGACGTTTGTAGAACATACCTACGTCGACCCCAATTACGTTACCGAAGTAAACCGCTCTTCCCATTGCACCTTCATCAGGAGAAATAACCATCATGTGTTGTGCGTCTATGTTAAGATCAGGAACATTCTTTAATAATGCCTTGATGAATTGGTATGTTGGCATTATTGTTTCGAAACTCTTAAGAGGAATTGCATTTTGCACTCTTGGGTCATGAGCATCAAATGTGATGATACTTTCTACGCCCATGCTTGTTAATTCTTGAAGTGCTAATGCACAGTCAAGAGATTCTCTAGAGCTACGTTTATGTTGACGTCCTTCATATAAGAAAGGCATGATAACAGTAATTCTACGAGCTTTACCACCAATAGCTGCAATGATTCTCTTAAGATCTTGATAATGATCATCTGGAGACATGTGGTTTACTTGACCAGACATGTTATAAGTTAGGCTGTGATTAGAAACATCTACAAGGATGTATACATCAGAACCACGAACGGATTCACAGATTACACCTTTTGCTTCACCAGAACCGAAACGAGGACAGTTTGCCTCTACTAAATAGGAATTACGTTTGTATCCTTTGAATACGATATTTCCTGAGTGTTCGCTTTGACGGTCTGTTCTCCATTGAACGATGTAATCGTTTACTTTTTTTCCTAAACCTTTACTACTCTCGAGTGCTACAATTCCTAAAGAACCAACAGGAATTGTTTCCAAATTATTATCTTGTTGCGACATGAATGTCTCCTCCATCTATAATTACTATTTCAGTATGTGTTACCAGTTATGATTAAAAAATACAATCATGGTAACAATGTCCATTAATTTTTATACCATTATCCTTCTTATCCGTCAAGGACAAAATCTGTCATAATCTGTGAGGATTTTCCCTTATTTAAAACGCTTCATAAAGCGGATATCGTCTCCGTATACGTTTAATAATGTGTAGTTTCCAATCAAACGTGAATAGATGCGTTCGCTATAAGTGACAGAGAGTTCTTCCAGAGATAAGTTTGTCGAAATGATTGTCGATTTCTTTTTCAAATGTCGTTCATTGATACAGTTATATAGTTGGGAAGAAACAAAACTATTATTAAATTCTGTACCAAGGTCATCAATGATGAGTAAATCACATTCGTAGATGAAATCCTCATTCAGTCTTCCTTCTGGGGAGGAAGTGTCTGGATTTTTTTGAAACTTATTCTTTTCGAATAAATCAAATAGCTGATAAGAAGTAAGATAGATCACCGTAACAGCCTTGCGAATCAGTTCATTTGCGATTGAGTTTGCAAGGAAGGTCTTTCCTACACCAGCATTTCCGTAGATTAATAAGTTCTGGTACTCTGTTTCGAAATGGTCCATATAGTATTTACACTTGCTAAGGATGCGTCTCATATTTTCATATGGTGAAAGTCCTGTAAGTTCATTTACTATGTCTTTTGAATAATAGTCCAGACGGAAATTAGAGAAATTCTCATCTTTGATAATTTCCTTTACGGTATCTTGGGAGAATAACATATTTACGATGGCTTGCTTAAAACAATGGCATTTTTCATTATTAATATACCCACTATCTTTACAATCCTTGCATGAATAGATTGGTGCAAGGTAATCTGCAGGATAGCCGTTGGAAACAAGCAATTGTTTCTTACAATCGGAAAGTTCTTTCGTAGTTTCCTTTAAACGTTCCAGTGCGGAATCATCGCCAAGGATGGAAAGTTTGGCGGCTTCCATGGAATTTGTGATGATTTCGTCTTCAATTTCTTTCATTGCAGGAATCTTTGTGTAGATTTCCTCTTCACGTTCTTTTAAGATTCGCTTATTATGTGATTTCTTAAGATCATAATCTCTTTGGATGGCATTGTACTGCCAGTTGTTAAGAAACATGTAAGAGACCTCCTATTGTTTATTTAACAAAAGTTGCTCCATTTTACGAAAATCTTCTTTGGTATAATTACGCTGTGCAAAGTTGTTAAAGCGATTTGATGGATTTGGTTTCGCTGTGGCATGAGGGCCGGACTGAGGCTGTCTTGCAGTGTAGTTCGTTTTTGCTTGTTTTGCATGTGCCTCATCTAGTTTGTTTACATCAGCAATGGATGCGACTTTGTTTTCTGACCAACTTGTCAGTATTTTGTCGGTATAGTTAAAGTCTGGCTTTCCAGTGCGAAGGAGGGTGCGGTTGCAAGCCTCGATGATTAAATCCAATGAAAGGTTTAAGTGGTTGATCCATTTGTTGATGAATTTAATTTCGATTTCTCCTGGAGTACGGTTTAAGCCGAATGCTTTGTTGATGGCCTGATATGTCTTGTTGTACTGGTTTGTATAGTGTTTGGCCATTTCCTCCGTCGTAATTCCTTCTTTGGCCCATGTAAGGGCAACGGACTCAATATATCTGGCATTCTTCTTATTGTTAGAAATACAGTATTCGAATAAGAAGAGAATTAAATCGGAAGAGAATCCCATGCTTTCATATAAGAATAGGATTAACTGTAAGTCTGCTGATTTTAATGGACGCTGCATATAGCTTTCTACAGCTCCCATGATTAGTTGTACATTATCGTCCTTGCTAAGCTCCTCCATTTGAACCTTTGTATACGTAGGTTTTACAAAATCCTCATGGCTATTCATAGAAGGATTAGTAGCGGCAGGTTCACTAGTAGGGGTATGGGCTGGCGGAAGGGATTCCGGAGCAGCCGTAAAGCTTGCTGGAGCCTGGGAGACAGCGGGTGTTGGATTGTTAAATGTTATATTGGTAATTTGATTGTTTTCATCGCGAGTTACAAGGATTAAGTTTACCTTTTCCCAATATGCGATTGCACGCATGATATCTTTCTCGGTGTCATCTAATCGGTCTGCAATCGTGGAAATGGACAAATCATAGTAGTGATTGCTTAAACAACGGAGTAAGTAAAGATAAACTTTTACATAAGCACCATTTGCAGTTGGCATATACTGATCGATGAATATATTAGAAATGATAGTAACGTCATTTGTGTGGTTGGTTTTTAACGATATGGTACTCATATATCCTCCTATATCATAATAAATGGTTGTTTCATGGTTACGGTTATTATAGCACAGAAAAAAGCATCTGCAAAATTATAGTCGTGTGGTGAAAACTGGTGTGTGGATAAAGTGGACAAGGTGGATAAGAAAAAAATACAGCCATGCATAAAAATTAAAAATGCCGGAAAGTGGCTGTATAGCTTGAATCTTTGCCAAAAATCTCATCATGATTCCAACTTTGAAAAATAAAAAAATCCACAACCTTATATGATTTGATTTGTTGATAAGGTTGTGGATAATGTGGATAACTATTTGTTTAGTAGTGATTCACCGATGGATACAACATCTCCGGCACCCATTGTTATCAACAAGTCACCGTTTGTGCATTTCTCTAATAAAAAGCTTTCGATTTCAGAAAAACTTGAGAAATAGTAAGCATCAGTTCCTTTTTCTTTTAATAACTCTAGAATGTTTCTAGAAGAAATATCTCCTGGGTCTACTTCTCTTGCTGCATAGATATCAGTTAATACTACATGGTCTGCTAAAGATAAGGCTTCTGCAAATTCAGGTAAGAACGCTTTCGTTCTTGTATAAGTGTGAGGTTGGAAAACACACCAAATACTATTGGCAGGAAAACGTTTTGCAGATTCTAGGGTAGCTTTGATTTCTGTTGGATGATGAGCGTAATCATCAATGATCGTAACGCCTTCACGTTTTCCTTTTAACTGGAAGCGACGGTCTGTACCACGGAACTCAGCTAATCCTTCTTCGGCTGTTTCGATTGGGATTCCAGTTGTATAAGCAACTGCTAGTGCAGCCATGGAGTTGGAAATGTTGTGTCTTCCGACTACAGATAATTGAATACGCTTTTTGAATGTATTGTTGATATATAAATCATAAGATCCAAAACCATCTTTATCAAATTCAATATTATCAGCGGCAAAATAGTCTTTTTCACGATCGAAACCGTAAGTGATTACTTTGCATGTAAGGTCTTTTGTGATTTCTTCATGATTATCGATTTCACCGTTAATGATCAATGTTCCATCTTCCGGTAGTCTATGTGCAAACTTGGTGAAAGATGCTCGGATATCGTTGATATCCTTGAAGAAATCCATATGGTCTTCTTCAATATTCAGGATTACGCTGATTTTAGGGAAGAAAGATAAGAAACTGTTTGTATATTCGCAGGCTTCTGTAATGAAGTTGCCGCTTTTTCCGATTCGTAGATTACCATCGATTGCCTTTAAGATACCACCAACAGAGATTGTAGGATCTTTTTCAGCAGCTAAGAAGATATGGGATACCATACTAGTAGTAGTAGTTTTTCCATGTGTACCAGAAATGGCAATTGGTGTTTCGTAATTTTTCATCACTTGGCCAACCATTTCCGCACGGGAAATCATAGGGATTCCAAGTTCTTTTGCAGCCATGAATTCTGGGTTGTTTTCGCTAATTGCGGCAGTAAAAACAACTAAATCAATATTTTTTGTAATATTTTCTGCTCTTTGGCCATATATTATATTAATGCCTATTGTTTCTAGATGTTTTGTGATTTTGCTTTCTTTAGAGTCTGAACCGCTTATAGTAAATCCGATACTATGTAACAATTCAGCAAATCCACTCATACTAATACCACCAATGCCCATGAAATACACGTGGCATGGATGCTTAAAGTCAATTTTATACATAATGAATACACGTCCTATTCTTAATATTTATATAGAGATTATATTGTTATTATAACCATTTGCGTGTAAATTACAATATAGTTTATACATATAAATATGTATGAACTGGACAAGAAATAGATTCCTGATATATGAATGAATCAATTCAAGTATAAAATTACATGTAAAAAGTAGAAAATAGTAAATGGAGAAGAAAAAACCATGATTCATTTAACATTCTCTACTAAAAATTACCAATTATAAAGATGTAAAATGGTAAAATAGTAAAAATTTAGCAAAATTAATTCACATTTTAGAAAAAAGATGGTATAATCAAATTATTAAACAACAAGAGGTGATTGCATGATCAAGAAAGAAATGATAGCAATGCTGCTTGCGGGGGGACAAGGCTCAAGACTAGGTGTCTTGACGGCTAATGTTGCGAAACCTGCAGTCGCTTTTGGTGGAAAGTACAGAATTATTGATTTTCCGTTAAGTAATTGTATTAATTCAGGGGTAGATACAGTAGGTGTGTTAACACAGTATCAGCCATTAAGACTTAACACACATATTGGAATTGGTATTCCATGGGATCTCGATCGTAATATCGGAGGCGTATCGATTCTTCCACCTTATGAAAAGAGTACAAGTAGTGAATGGTACACAGGAACAGCCAATGCTATCTATCAAAACTTAGAATTTATGGAATATTACAATCCAGAATATGTACTGATTCTAGGTGGAGATCATATTTATAAGATGGATTACGAAGTGATGCTGGAATTCCATAAGGCGAATAAGGCAGATATTACCTTAGCAACGATTCCAGTACCAATGGAAGAAGCATCAAGATTTGGTGTGGTAATTACAGATGAAAACAAAAAAATTCTGGAATTCGAAGAAAAACCAGAAAAGCCAAGAAGCAATTTAGCTTCCATGGGTATTTACATATTTAGTTGGAAAGTGTTAAGAGAAGCGCTGATCACATTAAAAGATCAAAAGGGTTGTGACTTTGGTAAACATATTATTCCATATTGCCATGAGCGAGGAGATCGTATTTTTGCATATGAATATAATGGATACTGGAAGGATGTTGGAACATTAGGTTCTTATTGGGAATCCAATATGGAATTAATCGATTTAGTTCCAGTGTTCAATTTATATGAGGAGTTCTGGAAGATTTACACGAAGAGTGATATCATTCCACCTCAATATATATCTGAGGATGCCGTAATTGACAAGGCAATCATCGGAGAGGGAACTGAGATTTATGGAAAAGTATATAATTCCGTCATCGGTTCTGGCGTAACAATCGAAGAAGGTGTTGAGATACGCGATTCGATCGTTATGAATGGTGTAACGATCGGTAAGAACTGTATCATTGAGAAAGCCATCATTGCGGACAATGTAGTGATTGGTGATGATGTTATCATGGGAGAAGGAGAAGAAGTTCCTAACAAATTACGCCCAGATATTTATGCGTTTGGGCTTGTAACAATTGGTGAGAACTCTACTGTCCCATCTGGTGTCAAGATTGGAAAGAATACAGCTATTTCAGGAAAGACCACATTAGAGGATTATAAAGAAAACTGCTTAGAAAGCGGAGAGAATATTATAAAGGCAGGTGAACGGTAATGCGAGCAATAGGTATTATTTTAGCAGGTGGTAATAGTAATAAGATGGGGAAATTAACTACAAGAAGGGCTATTGCAGCAATGCCAATTGCAGGTGGTTACCGTAGTATTGATTTCGCTTTAAGTAATATGTCAAACTCTCATATTCAGAAAGTAGCAGTGTTTACACAATATAATGCCAAATCATTAAATGAACATTTGAATTCTTCTAAATGGTGGGATTTTGGCCGTAAACAAGGTGGATTGTTCGTATTCACACCAACAATCACTGCAGATAATGGATTCTGGTTTAGAGGAACAGCTGACGCAATGGCACAAAATATCAGCTTTTTAAAGAATAGCCATGAGCCATATGTTGTAATTGCATCAGGAGATGGTGTATATAAGCTGGACTATAACAAAGTTTTAGAGTATCATATAAATAAAAAGGCAGATATCACAATTGTAACAAAACGTGTTCCTGCAACAGAGGATGCTACACGATTCGGTTGTGTTCAAGTAGATAGCGAGAATCGAATTACTGATTTTGAAGAGAAACCAATTGTTTCTACAGGTAATTTGGTTTCTGCTGGTATATACATAATCAGAAGAAGACAGTTAATTGAATTTTTAGAAAAAGCAGAAGAAGAAGAGCGTTATGATTTTGTACAAGACATCATCGTACGCCATAAGAATATCAAGAGAATCTATTCTTATGAATTTGAAGATTACTGGAGCAACATCGCGACAGTAGACTCCTATTTCAAGACAAATATGGATTTCTTAAACAAAGATATTCGTAATTATTTCTTTAAACAATATCCTGATGTATATTCAAGGATTGAAGATTTGCCACCAGCGAAGTATAATCTAGGTAGCAAGGTTTCAAACAGCTTGATTTCAAGTGGATGTATCGTCAACGGCGAAGTAAGCAATTCCATCTTGTTTAAGAAAGCATACATAGGGAATAACACAGTTATCAAGAACTCTATCATCTTAAATGATGTATTTATAGGGGATAACGTCTATATCGAAAATTGTATTGTGGAGAGTAGAGATACGATTCGACCAAATTCAACGTACGTAGGAGAACCAGATCATATACGCATCGTTGTGGAGCATAACGAACGATTCGTTCTATAATTTACAATATAATATATATAATTATCAAAATACTATATCGCTAAAAGGGGGTACTAAAATAATGCAGATCACTGACGTTAGAGTACGAAAGGTAGCCAAAGAAGGAAAAATGAAAGCAGTTGTGTCTATTACACTTGACAACGAATTCGTTGTACATGATATCAAGGTAATAGAAGGCGAGAAAGGTCTTTTCATCGCAATGCCAAGCAGAAGAGCAGGAGATGGAGAATATCGTGATATTGCTCATCCGATCAATTCAGAAACTCGTGAAAAAATTCAAAAAATTATTATTGAAAAATATGAAGTTGCATTAGCAGAAAGCGATTCTGAAGAAGAATAGGTTTCATGGCTAAGTAAAATAGATACTACATCTAGGGTACTAGCTGTGATGGACAAGCAATTCAAGAAGAGGACGTCCTATGTTAGGACATCCTCTTTTCTTATCGTAGGGGAAATTACGAAGGAAGTGGAATGGTTAGAGAAAAATGATATATGATTAGGAGGGGCTATGAAAACTCTTGGTAAAATCACAGTTCTACTTGGAATAATTGCACTTCTTACATATATATTAGTAGATAAATATCATTTGACAATGTACTTCAGGAGCTGGTCGGAAGAAGACATCATGTCATATAATGATGAGTTTGTAAATAAGCTACGAGATGCAATGCTCGATCGGCAGGAGTCGGTGGAGCTGTCCTACCGAGGAGATTCTACCCAGGTACATGAATTCGTAGGCGAGGCAATCAACAAGGTGTTTGAGATGGATGATTCGAACACTACCTCGGATTTTGACTATTTAAAGTATTGTTACCTTGGAACGGAAATCAAGATTCAAGGGATGCTAGATTCGTACGTAGTGACGTATCGGTTTCAGTATAATGAGACAAAGGAGCAGACAAAACAGGTGGATCAAAGAATCGCCTCATGGATGAAAGCGATGAAACTTTCACAAAAGAGTGAATATGAAAAGATTAAGGCGATTCACGATTTTATTGTTAATAATGCGACATATGATGTGGAAGGAAAGAAGAATTCTGCGTATGAGAACTTGATCCATCAGAGTTCCGTGTGTCAAGGATATGCGCTGGTGACTTATAAAATGATGAAAGAGGCAGGAATCGATTGCAGGATTATCACTGGAGAAGGAAAAGGAATCAGTCATGCATGGAATATCGTGAAGCTAAATAGCAGATGGTATAATATCGATTGTACTTGGGATGATCCGGTGTCTCCAGATAAGAAGCCACATTTGGAATATACGTATTTCCTGAAGTCCAATCGAGATTTTACTGACCATATTCCGGATAAGGAGTTTAAAACAGAAGCATTTCGCGAAAAATATAAGATGGCAGAAGAATCATATTGATAAAAAGTCTAGCTACAAGTATCATAAAAAAGTAACATTGTTTATAATATAACAATTACAAAAGCATCATTCACATAGGAATGGTGCTTTTGTTATGGGGGCAGAATGACAATATATCATGATAAACCTATAAAAACACTAGTAAAACAATATATAAAAAAGACATAATACAATAGTAATCGACAATATTCGATAAGAATGTTTAAGAAAATAATAGAAATTATTCTTATTATGTGATAAAATTAACTTTGCGACCAATGAATAGACAAACTTCTCTATTTTTTGGGTAATTTTCTCGGTTGAGAGAAAGTTGCCAAATATAATTAATTAAATGAAAGAAAGAGGGATTACAATGCGAAGGGTAACTTTTAAAGGCGGAATTCATCCTTATGATGGAAAAGACCTTACACAAGACAAAGCGATTCAAGATATTTCACCTAAAAGTGATTTAGTTTATCCTTTAGCGCAACATATCGGTGCGCCAGCAACTCCAGTAGTAGCTGTTGGAGACCAAGTGTTAGTTGGCCAGAAAATTGCAGAAGCATCAAGCTTTATTTCTGCGAACATTTGTTGCTCCGTATCTGGTAAAGTAAAAGCAATTGAAAAACGCTTATGCGTAAATGGTGCTATGGTTGACTCTATCGTGGTTGAAAACGATGGAGAATACAATACGGTAGAAGGGTTTGGAGAAAAACGCGACTACACTACATTATCAAAAGAAGAAATTCGTGCGATCGTAAAAGAAGCTGGTATTGTAGGTCTTGGTGGAGCGGGCTTCCCAACAAACGTAAAAATCACACCACAAAACGAAGACGGAATTGACTACGTAATCGTAAATGCTGCAGAATGTGAACCATACTTAACATCTGATTATCGTCTAATCTTAGAAAAGACAGATAAGTTATTAGGTGGTTTGAAAATCGTATTATCTTTATTCCCAAATGCAAAAGGTATTATCGGTATCGAAGATAATAAGAAAGAAGCAATCAAAGTACTTCAAGCTGCAGTGGAAAATGAAGAAAATATTGAATTAAAAGTATTAAAGACAAAATATCCACAAGGTGGAGAACGTTCTTTAATCTACGCAACGACAGGACGTAAACTGAACTCATCTTTACTTCCAGCAGATCTTGGTTGCGTAGTGAACAATGTTGCAACACTTGTTGCAGTATACGAAGCTGTATGCGAAAGCACTCCGTTAATTAAAAAAGTAATTACAGTAACTGGAGATTGTGTTCAAAATCCAGGTAACTTTGCTGTTCGCTTAGGTACAAACTATAATGACGTAATTGAAGCTGCAGGCGGATTTACTGTTCAACCAGAAAAAATCGTTTCTGGTGGTCCGATGATGGGTATGTCTTTAATTAAGACAGATGTCCCTGTTTCTAAGACTGGTTCTGCATTACTTACATTCAAGAAAGATGTTGTAGCAGAATTAGAAACTTCCAACTGTATTAACTGTGGTAGATGCGTGAATGTGTGTCCAAGTGGCTTGGTTCCAGCAATGATGAACAAAGCAGTAAAACAAAACAACATGCAACAATTCGAAGCTTTAAACGGCATGGAATGTACAGAATGTGGTTCTTGTAGCTATACTTGTCCTGCGAAGATTCAGCTTACACAGGCATTTAGAGTGGCAAAGAGAAGCATTATTGAAGAAAGAAGAAAAGCAAAATAATATAAGGTGAGGTGCAAACATTGAGTAATTTATTACACGTATCATCATCCCCTCACATCAGAAGTCAGAGTTCAACAACAACTCTTATGTCAGATGTAGTAATCGCTCTTATTCCAGCGACTGCATGGGGTGTATATAAGTTCGGATGGCATGCATTCTGGTTAGTTATGGCTTGTGTAATCTCATCCATAGCAACTGAATATGCATATCAAAAATTAATGAAAAGACCAGTAACGATTCATGATATGAGTGCAATGGTTACAGGTATCCTATTAGCTCTTAACTTGCCACAAACGTTCCCAATCTGGATGGCGGTTGTTGGTAGCGTATTTGCTATTTTAGTAGTAAAACAAGTATTTGGCGGTATTGGTCAAAACTTTATGAACCCTGCATTAGCAGCTAGATGTTTCTTATTAATTTCCTTTGGTGCACAAATGACAGATTTCGCTGTTGATACAGTATCTGGTGCAACTCCACTTGCATTAATCAAAAACGGAACTGGTTCCGTAGAAGCGATTCTTGCTGGTGACAAATTAACAGTAACAGATTTATTCTTAGGTAATATCGGTGGATCTATGGGTGAAATCAGTACACTTATGATCTTAATCGGTGCTGCTTACTTATTAATCCGTAAAGTTATTTCTTGGAGAACTCCTGTAATGTATTTAGCTACATTTACAGTATTTATGGGATTATTCGGTGGACGTGGATTCGACTTAACTTACCTTGCAGCACAACTTTGTGGTGGCGGTATCATGTTAGGTGCATTCTTCATGGCTACTGACTATGCAACAAGCCCAATTACTAAAAATGGTAAATTAGTATACGGTGTTGCATTAGGTCTTGTAACAGGTATCTTCAGAATCTGGAGCGGTTCTGCAGAAGGCGTATCTTACGCAATCATCTTCTGTAACTTATTAGTTCCACTAATTGAAAAAGTAACATTACCACGTTTCTTCGGACAGGGGGTAACTAAGAATGCAAAATAATAAAAACACGATTGTAAAAGACACGATTGCTTTATTCTTAATTACTTTAGTTGCTGGTTTAGCATTAGGGTTCGTATATAAGATTACGAAACCAAAGATCGATGCATTAGCAAACGAAGAAAAAGCAAAAGCATATCAAACAGTTTTCGCAGACGCAGTTAAATTTACTGAAGTAGCTGGCGTAACTGCAGATGTAAATGAATCTTGCGTAGATGTATTAACAGGCGCAGGTATCACAAACACAGTAATCAACGACGTACAAGAAGCTCGTTCTTCTAGCGACGAATTATTAGGATACGTATTCAAAGTAACTAACAGCGAAGGTTACGGCGGTGAAGTACCAATCACAATTGGTATTACAGTTGACGGTACAATCAATGCAATCGAAGTATTAGCAAACCAAGAAACTTCTGGATTTGGTTCTAGAGCAAGTGAACCAGCATTCAAGGATCAATTCAAAGGTATCAAAGCAGAACAAATCGAATATACAAAAGACGGTAAGTCTGCAGATAACCAAATTGATGCAATTTCTGGTGCTACAAAAACAACTTCAGCTGTTACAAAAGACGTAAATGCAGCATTATACTATGTTCATAACGTTTTAAACAAATAAGTAGGAGGTAAGTAGAAATGACAAAGAATATTGAACGTTTATATAACGGTATTATTAAAGAAAACCCTACCTTTGTCCTAATGTTAGGTATGTGTCCTACATTAGCGGTTACTTCCTCTGCAAGTAATGGTTTAGGTATGGGTCTTACAACGACTGCAGTTTTAATCATGGCAAACCTTATGATTTCTGCACTTCGTAACGTGATTCCTCAAAAAGTGAGAATTCCAGCATTTATCGTAATCGTTGCATCCTTCGTAACAATGGTGCAATTATTATTACAAGCATACCTTCCTTTCTTAAATGAAAGCCTAGGTATCTATATCCCATTAATCGTAGTTAACTGTATCATTTTAGGTCGTGCGGAAGCATATGCATCTAAAAACCCAGTAGTAAATTCCATCTTCGATGGTATCGGTATGGGTCTTGGATTTACACTTGGTTTAACTGCGATCGGTATCTTCCGTGAGTTAATCGGTAATGGTGAAGTATTCGGTCATGCAATCTCCTTTATTGCAGATTACAAAATCGGTATCTTCACAGCAGCTCCTGGTGCATTCTTTGTATTAGCAGCATTAACAGCGATTCAAAACAAATTAAAAGCTCCTTGCGCAACGAACAAAGCAGAAGCTAGTGACATCGCTTGTGGTGGTAACTGTACTTCTTGTTCCGGTTCTGCTTGCAAAGGGAACAAAGAGTTAATCGAAGCAGAACAACTTGCAGCACAAGCTGAAAAAGTTAGAAAAGCAAAAGAAGCTGCAGCCGCAAAGGCCGCTGCAAAAGCAGCTGCTGAAGCAAAGAAGGAGGATTGATTTAGATGAAAGCACTTATTTTAATGATCATTACAGCCGCTTTAGTTAACAACGTAGTACTAAGTCAATTCTTAGGGTTATGTCCATTCTTAGGTGTATCTAAGAAAACTTCTACAGCTGCTGGTATGGGTGGAGCCGTAATCTTCGTTATTACGATCGCATCCGCAGTTACAAGTATTATTAACAAATATCTACTTGTAAAATTCAATATTACGTATTTACAAACAATCGTATTTATCCTAGTAATTGCGACATTAGTTCAATTAGTAGAAATGTTCCTAAAGAAAACAAGTCCAGCGCTTTACAATGCGTTAGGTGTATTCTTACCATTAATCACAACAAACTGTGCGGTATTAGGTGTTGCCCTTACAAACGTTCAAAACAACTACTCTGTACTTGAAAGTGTAGTAAACGGTTTTGGTACAGCGGCAGGGTTCTTCATCTCTATCGTTATCATGGCTGGTGTTCGTGAAAAAATCGAATTCAATGACGTTAGCGAATCTTTCAAAGGTTCTCCTATCGTTTTAATTACAGCAGGGCTTATGGCAATTGCCTTCTATGGCTTTGCATCATTAAGTTTCTAGTTTAGGGAGGAGACAAGATGGAATTTATCGGTGGTGTTTTATTAGCAGCCGCAGTCGTAGGTCTTACGGGATTGTTAATCGGTCTACTTCTAGGAATTGCTGGTGAAAAATTAAAAGTTGAAGTAAATGAAAAAGAATTGTTAGTACGTGACGTACTTCCAGGTAATAACTGTGGTGGATGTGGTTATGCAGGTTGTGATGCATTAGCAAAAGCAATTGCAAACGGCGAAGCTGCAGTAAACGCTTGTCCTGTTGGTGGCGCGCCAGTAGCAGAACAAGTTGGTGAAATCATGGGTATCTCTGCAGATGACAGCGTGAAAGAAGTAGCGTTTGTAAAATGTGCTGGTACTTGCGATAAGACAAAAGACAAAGATTTATACTTCGGTATTCATGACTGTAACGCAGCTATGAACGTTCCTGGTACAGGAAGTAAATCTTGTTCTTACGGATGTCTTGGATATGGCTCTTGTGAAAAGGCTTGTCCATTCGATGCAATCCACGTAATCGATGGTATTGCGAAAGTAGACAAAGAAAAATGTGTTGCTTGTGGTAAATGTGTTGTTACATGTCCAAAGCAATTAATCGAATTAGTTCCTTACACTTCCGAATACTTAGTTCGTTGTAAGTCTGAGGACAAAGGTAAAGATGTAAAAGCTCACTGTGAAGTTGGATGTATCGGTTGCGGTATGTGTCAAAGAGCTTGTGAGTATGATGCAGTTCATGTAGTGAACAACATCGCTTACATCGACCAATCTAAATGTCAAAAATGTGGTGCTTGTGCCGCTAAATGTCCTACAAAAGTTATTCGTGACTTAGTAGTATAAGAAAAAGCCAGAAGGTAGTTGCCTTCTGGCTTTTTTATTGCATAGGATGAAAAGTGCTTTTTTAGAAAAAGGTGTATGCATTGCCTAATATTCGTATCTGTAATTGTGGAGGAGTTGGAAAGACTACTAGTAAGACAGAATGACTATGAGGTGGACAAATGAAGTTTCAGACGAAGGCGGCAAAGAATATCTTCTTATTCTTAGTGGGAGGATTTTGTTATGGATGTGTTGAGATGCTTTATAAGGGTGGGACGCATATTTCTATGATCCTTGCGGGCGGTCTTTGCTTCTTGCTCATAGGAAAGGTGCGCGACTGGGCAGGCAATCCATCCTTGCTTGGACAGATGGTAGTATCTGCAATCATCGTTACTGCTATTGAATTGGTAACGGGACTTATTGTAAACCGTTGGCTTCATTTGTTTGTATGGGATTACTCCGAACTGCCTTACAATTTCATGGGACAAATCTGTCTCTTATTTTCGGTTTTCTGGTTTTTATTGTCCTTATTGGCGATTCTTTTGGACGATGCAATTCGATATTTCTTGCTTGGTGAAGAAAAACGTCGATACCACTTGCTATGAGTTGTAAGGAGTAAGAAGAAAATGTAAAAAATTATAATTATTTCGATGGCAAATGTTGAATCATATTTGGCTACGCTATATAATTGACCTATATATTGGGTCTATATTTATGAAAATAAGGGAAATGGTGGTGTGTCAATTTGGCTACGATAAAAGAGCTGTCTGTAAAATGTGGAGTATCCATTTCTACCGTGAGTAAAGCGCTAAATGGTTATCGAGACATTAGTGAAGAAACAAGGCAGAGAATTCTGAAGACAGCGATGGAAATTGGATACCTTTCAGATAATAATGCGAAGGCTATGAAGAAGAAAAAGACCTGCAACATAGGTGTATTATACTTTGATGCTTCCAATCAAGATTTAAGAAATGAATATTTTGCATACATACTCGCATCTTTCAAGGAGAAGGCTGCAAAAGAGGGATATGATATTACCTTTATTGAACATAATATAGGGAATAAGAAGATGACCTATTTAGAACATTGCAAGAATCGTAGCTTTGATGGGGTTTGTATTGTATGTGCGGAATTTACAGATCCTGAAGTGATTGAACTTGTAAATAGTGATTTTCCTGTCGTTACGATCGATCATGTGTTTAATGAAGCGATTTCGGTGATGTCAGACAATATCCAGGGGATGCGGCAGCTAGTAGAATATATTGTGAGTCAAGGCCATAGAAAGATTGCCTATATCTATGGTACGAAATCAAGCGTGACCCATAACCGTTTGGTAAGCTTTAATAATGTGTTGAGTGAGAATCATATCATATTGCCGGAGGAATATTATCAGAAGGCAATGTATCGAAATGCAGATAAGACGGAAGAGATTACAGAGTATCTGTTGAAGCTGCCAAATCCACCAACTTGTATCATTGCGCCAGATGATTATTCCGCATTTGGAGCGATGAATGCAATCAGGCGTTTGGGACTTAGCATACCAGAAGATATTTCTTTAGCGGCATACGATGGAATCTTAACCGCGCAAGCGTTAGAACCAAACCTTGCTACGATTAAGCAGGATACGGAGCGAATCGGAGAAGAGGCAGCAAGACAGCTGATCAATTTGATTGAGAATCCGATGGGGACTTCGTTAGATACCATTTATTTAAAAGGCCAGCTATATAAAGGTGGTTCGATTAAGAAGATCAATTAAGAAGAGCGTAAATACTAAGGATGAGGAGTATAGGATGTACAAGATACTAGTAGCAGAGCCGGATGTGGAGGCTGCTTTATGTATTCAAAGTGTAATTGCACAAGAGGTCCCGCATGCAAAAGTTGTGGCAGTAGTGGACAATGGAAATGATGCTGTGATAGAGACGATGAATTTGGAACCAGACTTGATACTGGTTGCCATCCGCATGATCGGCCTCAATGGGCTGGACGTGATTGAACGGATTCGCAAGTTTAATCTAAGTGCCCATATCATCATTGTTTCTGCATATGATTATTTTGAATTTGCAAAGAAAGCAATGGTGCTTGGTGTGAATGACTATTTGTTGAAGCCGATTGAGGAAGAGGCATTGTCGAAGGCGATCAAGCGAGAGCTTTTTAAGGTAAAGCAGGAACGAGAAAGCGTGCGTGTAAGTAAGAATGAAGAGATGCAATTTAGTGATGCATTGCGGATTGTTGAGAAACATTTTTTGTATTCCGTAGTATATGGAGTGGATATACAGGAACTGATGACGCAATACAAACGCATGCTCGGTGTTGGGGACTATGCCTATATTATAGGTGTCAGTTTTGACCTGTCGTTATTGAAGAATCAATGGAATGTAGAAAAGGCATCTGAAAGGATGTGTCGAAGATTAAAGGATATCATAGGAAAGAATTATGGAAAAGCCATTGGAACGAGAATGCTCAACCGATTTGTCTTGTGTGTGAATGTGAAGGGGAAATCGTCTGCGAGAGAAGGCCAGCTTGAGGCAATCAAACTAGCAAAAGAAATCGTACGAGGGATGAAAGAGACATTTGATTTGGATGTGAATGTGGCGATTGGTGGAATTAAACGCATACGTCAAATCCATGAAAGCTATGTGGAAATGATGAAGGCAGATGGGCATGGCAGTGGAAATGCAGTCTCGTATTACAAAGATGTTCGGTATAAGCGGGCATTAAAAGAGAGTTATATGGATTTGACAGAAGAACTGATTGACAACATTCGTTATGATAAACACAATACGGCGCAATGTTTTTTTAATATCTTGGAAATGTTCCGAGACTTATCTTCGGAAGAACGATTGATTCGTCTGCTTGATGTATTTATGGCAGTTTCTTATGAGTTTCGAAAAGAGTTTAAGAAACAGGATTTCTATTTTGATTATTTTGAACAGTATGAATCCTTAGTGCAGATGGGTGTACAAGAACAAGAACTTTGGGCGCAAGCACATCTGAGCATGCTAATCCGTATGATGAAGTTGGGAAGGAATAATAAGAAGTCATCCGTAGTGACAACAGCCATGGAACATATTAAGCAGCATTATAATGAAGACATTTCCCTGTCTGAGATTTCTTCGTATGTAAATCTTAGTCCACAGCACTTTAGCAAGATCTTCAAGGAGACGACGAACTTTAATTATGTAGAATGGGTGAATAACCTACGGGTAGAGAAGGCGAAAGAGTATATGAACCAAGAGGATTATACGATTAAGGAAATTTGTTATCTGGTAGGGTATAAGGATCCGAACTATTTTAGCCGTATTTTTAAGAAATATGTAGGCATCTCACCAACAGAATATGTGAAAGAGCGTACGCTTTAATAATGGAAGGTTGATTGAAAAATCAGCCTTTTTTGCATAAAATATCATATGTTGGAAATAATATTATATTGGTATTTTAGAGAGGATACGATATAGTAGGGAAAGAGAATTTTCGAGTGAAAAATACAAAGTGTGACTTATGTAAAATACTTGAAAAACCGTGGAAACATATTGACGAGCTAGTATGGAGTGTGCTATTCTATACTAGCGATGGAAGAAGTCTTTTTTTTATGCCTAAAAATCAATATTGACAGGAAAAACATTAGCAAATTAAGAATTTATAGCGGAGGTGGAAGCTGTGCGCGTAAAAATCACATTAGCTTGTACAGAATGTAAACAACGTAACTACAATATGACAAAAGAGAAAAAAGCTCATCCAGATAGAATGGAAACTAAAAAATATTGTAAATTCTGTAAATCACACACTTTACACAAGGAAACAAAATAGTTTGAGTTGTATAGGCAATAGGTAATTCTATTGAACATTTATGAGCGGTATGCATGGTATGGTGCGTGCTTGCGGAAAGGAATGTGGAAGATATGGGAGAAGCAGTCAACAAAGTAGACGGAGCCCAAAAACAAGGTTTTTGGAAATCCTTAAAATCTGAATTTAAAAAAATTACTTGGCCTGATAGACAATCACTAGTTAAACAAACAATCGCAGTAAGTGTAATTACTGTAATACTTGGAGTACTAATAGCAGGAGTGGATACTGTGTTTAAATACGGTATTGCTTGGCTGCTAAAACTATAGGTGATAACATGGCAGAAGCAAATTGGTATGTTGTGCATACTTATTCCGGTTACGAGAATAAGGTTAAAGCAAATATTGAAAAAACAATTGAAAATAGAAATCTTCAAGATCAAATCTTAGAAGTTTCTATACCTATGCAAGATGTTGTAGAGGTAAAAAATGGAACAAAGAAGAAAGTAAGCAAGAAGATGTTTCCTGCTTATGTTCTTATCAACATGATCATGAACGACGATACTTGGTATGTTGTTCGTAACACAAGAGGTGTTACAGGTTTTGTTGGTCCGGGATCTAAGCCGGTTCCGTTATCTGAAGCTGAAATGAGAGCTATGGGACTTAAGAATAGCGACGAAATCGAAATCGACTTAGAAGTTGGTGACGCAATTGTTGTTGTTTCTGGAGCTTGGGAAGAAACAAGCGGTATTATTACCCATATCAATACTCATAAACAGGCGGTAACAATCAACGTAGATATGTTTGGTCGTGAAACACCTGTTGAAATCAGTTTCTCTGATATTAAAAAAATGTAATACGTCTAGATAGACTAGATGGTGGGAGGGAAGACTCCCGATAACACCACATAATTCAGGAGGTATGCTATAATGGCAAAGAAAGTTACAGGTTATATTAAATTACAAATTCCAGCTGGAAAGGCTACACCAGCACCACCAGTTGGTCCTGCACTTGGTCAACACGGTGTTAACATTGTTCAATTCACAAAAGAATTCAATGCTAGAACTGCAAACCAAGACGGAATGATCATCCCAGTTGTAATTACTGTATATCAAGATAGAAGTTTTAGTTTCATCACTAAAACTCCACCAGCTGCAGTATTATTAAAGAAAGCTGCTAAAATCGAATCTGGTTCAGGAGTACCTAACAAAACTAAGGTAGCTACAATTTCTCAAGAAGAAGTTAGAAAAATCGCTGAATTAAAAATGCCAGATTTAAACGCTGCTAGCATCGAAAGTGCAATGAGCATGATCGCTGGTACAGCAAGAAGTATGGGTATTGTTGTAGAAGAATAATTCTACGAATCCCTAAAAGACTATTAAACATCGTCAATATTGACAAGGCAAATAAATAAGAGATTTCAGCCGGTAACGGTCGTAATCACGTGGGAGGGACAACTCCCGATAATACCACTAGGAGGTTAATAGAATGAAAAGAGGAAAAAAATACGTAGAAGCTGCTAAGCTTATTGACAAATCTATGCTTTATGATGCAGCAGAAGCGTGTAGTTTAGTTAAAAAAGCAGCTGTTGCAAAATTCGATGAAACAGTTGAAGCGCATATCAGACTTGGTGTTGATGGACGTCATGCAGATCAACAAGTTCGTGGTGCGGTAGTATTACCACACGGAACTGGTAAAACTGTAAGAGTATTAGTTTTCGCTAAAGGCGATAAAGTAGCAGAAGCAGAAGCTGCTGGTGCTGATTTCGTAGGTGGCGAAGAATTAATCCCAAGAATCCAAAATGATGGATGGTTAGACTTCGACGTTGTTGTTGCAACTCCTGATATGATGGGTGTTGTTGGTCGTCTTGGCCGTGTACTTGGACCAAAAGGCTTAATGCCAAACCCAAAAGCTGGTACTGTTACAATGGATGTTACAAAAGCTGTTAACGATATCAAAGCTGGTAAGATCGAATATAGATTAGATAAAACAAACATTATCCACGTACCTGTTGGTAAAGTGTCCTTCACTGAAGAACAACTTGCAGAAAACTTTGACGCACTTATGGGAGCTATCATCAAAGCTAAACCAGCTGCAGCTAAAGGTCAATACCTTAGAAGCGTAACTGTAACTAGCACAATGGGCCCTGGTGTTAAAGTTAACACAGCTAAACTTGGCTAATTACTATCTAATACTTTGATGTGTTAGAATTTCCTTAGAGCGAGAGCATTATGCTTTCGCTCTTTTTTTCTGGCATAGGAAAAGGTATTCAGACAATGAAGAATATAGAAGAAAATGAAAATATTATCTACAAAAAGATAAAAAAACTTTGTTGACATTACCTTGTCTATTTGATATACTCAAAAAGGTCGAGTGATTACTCACTTGATTTATCATATAGCTGCCGAAGACAGTAGGTGCCGTAAGGCATAAGTTGAACACGCCTACCGAGGAAATATAAGATATTCTTAGATGAACTTATAGAACCTTTTCTGTCTTTTTCAGTAAGGTTCTTTTTTAATCTGAAGAAACTTTGTTTCATAGATTGCGGCGGTGCCTTGATTGGTGAAAACCGATCATTATTCTATAAGGAGGTACAGCATAATGGCAAAGGTAGAATTAAAACAACCTATCGTTGAAGAAATCAAAGGATTCGTTGCACAAGCTCAATCCGTAGTAGTAGTTGACTACCGTGGTTTAACAGTAGAACAAGATACTCAATTACGTAAAGCTTGTAGAGAAGCTGGTGTTGTATACAAAGTATACAAAAACACTATGTTAAAAAGAGCATTCGAAGGAACTGATTTCGCTCAGTTAGAACAAACTTTAGAAGGACCAACAGCTGTTGCATTCGGCATGGAAGATGCTACTGCACCTGCTCGTGTTCTTAACCAAGTTGCGAAAACTGCAGACAAATTAGAGTTCAAAGGAGCAGTAGTAGAAGGTACATTATACGATGTTGCTGGAGTTAAATCTCTTGCAAATATCCCTTCAAGAGAAGTTCTTATTTCCAAATTACTTGGAAGTATGCAATCTCCTATTGCAAACTTCGCTCGTGTTATTAATCAAATCGCTGAACAAAAAGAAGCGTAAGTATTGTGCAGCGTAAGCTGCTGTCATGAAAAAAATAATCAATTAAAAATTATCGGAGGTAATTAATAATGACAACTCAAGAATTTATCGAAGCAATTAAAAGCTTAACAGTATTAGAATTAAATGACTTAGTAAAAGCATGTGAAGAAGAATTTGGTGTATCCGCTGCTGCTGGTGTAGTAGTTGCTGCTGCAGGTGCTGAAGGTGGCGCTGCTGAAGAAAAAACTGAATTCGACGTTGAATTAACAGACGTTGGTGCTAACAAAGTTAAAGTTATCAAAGTAGTTCGTGAAGTAACTGGCTTAGGCTTAAAAGAAGCTAAAGAAGTAGTTGACGGAGCTCCTAAATTAGTTAAAGAAGGCGCATCTAAAGAAGAAGCTGAAGAAATCAAAGCTAAACTTGAAGCTGAAGGTGCTAAAGTTACTCTTAAATAGTTATAACCTAATTTCATTGGATTATAGTAAGAGTTACGATCAGACAGTTCTTATGGCTGTTTGAGACACTTATAGAATAGAAGGGTCTGTTGGTAACCGTAAGGTGGCCAACAGACCTTTTTAATATATAGGAAACTTCTCTAATAAGAAGTACTCTGTATTAAGAAATGAGATGTACACTCGCGGAAAGCGTGTTTCTTCTCAGTGAATGATTCCCGCTGTTTCTGATAAAGGAATAAGAAAAAGGGCAATAAAAAAGCCCTCCCAAAAAGGGAAGGCCTTAGGATGAAAAATAATATGTAATACATTCAATCGTTGTTCAAAAATGGGGAACAAAAACGAGAGAATAATTTATATTATATAGGTTAAGAATAAAAGATATGATAATTTTGCCCGTAATGGCAAAATACCGGAAATAAGGCAAAAAAATACTTGACAAATAAAAAAAGACGCCCAATTTTCATTGACATCTTGACAAAATTATGTTAACATGAAAAATGCACTATTGTGGTGTGGTATGCATTTATCTATCTACAGGTAGATTATAGCATATAAGAGATAAAAAGAAAAGACTTTTTCATTGAAAATGCAACATGCATACATAGATGATATGAAAGTGGTTTTCTATGTGCCTAAAGTTTCCTAAGTTTTAAGACTTAATAAACTCAATAAATTACAATAAATTCAAGGGGTGAAAACGTTAATGGAAAAGAACAGAATACGTCCCATCAAGGTCGGCAAAGGTGTAAGAATGAGCTTCTCTAAACGTAAAGAAGTTTTGGATATGCCAAATCTAATTGAAGTACAGACTGATTCTTATAAGTGGTTCTTAGATGAAGGACTCAATGAAGTTTTTGATGACATCTCTCCAATAGAGGATTACAACGGCCATCTTAGTTTACGTTTTGTAGGTTTCACTTTATGTACTGATGAAGTGAAGTATTCTATTGAAGAATGTAAAGAAAGGGATGCAACATTTGCAGCTCCACTTAAAGTGAAGGTTAGACTTCATAATAAAGAAAATGATGAAATTAACGAACATGATATTTTCATGGGTGAGTTACCGTTAATGACAGATACAGGTACCTTTGTGATCAATGGTGCTGAGAGAGTTATTGTAAGCCAATTAGTACGTTCCCCTGGTATTTATTATGCTATAGATCGTGATAAAATTGGTAAACAATTATTCTACGCAACAGTGATTCCTAACAGAGGTGCGTGGTTAGAATATGAAACAGACAGTAATGATATCTTCTATGTACGTGTAGATAGAAACCGTAAGGTTCCTGTTTCCGTATTAATCCGTGCATTTGATAATTGTAAATTCGATTACAGTGCAGATCCAGACAAAGGATGGAACATCGACGAAGAAATCAGAAGTGCGTCTAATCAAGAAATCTTAGACTTCTTCGGTGAAGAACCTAAGATGTTAGCAACATTACAAAAAGATATTTCTACTAACTATCAAGAAGGTTTATTCGAACTTTACAAAAAGCTTCGTCCAGGTGAACCTTTAAGCGTTGAAAGTGCAGAAGCGTTATTACGTTCTATGTTCTTTGATGCTAGAAGATACGACTTAGCTAAAGTTGGTAGATATAAATTCAATAAGAAATTAGCTCTTAGAAATAGAATCACTCATTTCACATTAGCAGAAGATGTTGTTGATGAAATGACTGGTGAAATCATTGCAGAAGCAGGAACTAAGATTACAGAAGAGTTAGCAGAACAAATCCAAAACACTGGTACAGGCCATGTATGGGTTGAAACTGAAGACAGAAAAGTTAAAGTAATCTCTAACCGTATGGTTGATCTTGCTGCATTCGGCATTGATAAAGATGAAGTTGGCATCAAAGATGAAGTTTACTATTTCGCATTAAAATATCTATTAGATAGATATGAAGGTGAAGAATTAGTGGAACAAATCAAAGCGAACGTTCACAAATTAGTTCCTAAATTCATTACAGTTTGGGATATTTTTGCGTCTATCAACTACAACATGCACTTAGAGTATGAAGTAGGCGAAAAAGACGATATCGACCATTTAGGTAACAGACGTATTCGTGCGGTTGGTGAGTTGTTACAAAACCAATACAGAATCGGTCTTTCTAGAATGGAAAGAGTTGTTCGTGAAAGAATGACAACTCAGGATTTAGAAGGAATTTCTCCTCAATCCTTAATTAACATTAAACCTGTAACTGCAGCTGTGAAAGAATTCTTCGGAAGTTCTCAGTTATCTCAGTTCATGGATCAAAACAACCCTCTTTCTGAGTTGACTCATAAGAGACGTTTATCCGCACTTGGACCTGGTGGTTTATCCAGAGACCGTGCCGGATTCGAAGTTCGAGATGTTCACTATACTCACTACGGTAGAATGTGTCCAATCGAAACTCCTGAAGGTCCAAACATCGGTTTAATTAACTCCCTTGCAACTTATGCAAGAATCAATGACTATGGCTTTGTTGAAGCGCCATACAGAAAAGTAGATAAATCTGATCCTAAGAACCCTCGTGTAACAGATGAGGTTGTATACTTAACAGCAGATGAAGAAGATAAATATGTAGTAGCTCAAGCGAATGCGCAAATCGATGAAGACGGTTACTTTGTACACAACTCTGTATCCGGTCGTTATAGAGAAGAAACAACTGAGTTCCCTAAAGCTAAGATTGACTTAATGGATGTATCTCCTAAGATGTTATTCTCCGTTGCGACAGCAATCATCCCATTCCTTGAAAACGATGATCCTACTCGTGCCTTAATGGGATCGAACATGCAACGTCAGGCAGTTCCACTATTAATGACAGAAGCACCTGTTGTTGGTACTGGTATGGAACAAAAAGTTGCTGTTGACTCGGGTGACTGTGTTGTTGCAGTTGCAGACGGTGTAGTAGAACGCTCTACATCTTATGAAATCGTTGTAAAAGAAGACGATGGAAATAAGAGATCATATAAAGTTGAAAAATTCGTACGTTCTAACCAAGGTAACTGTATGAACCAAAGACCAATCGTAGATCGCGGAGACCGTGTTAAAGCTGGTCAAGTAATCGCAGATGGTCCAAGTACTAAGAATGGTGAAATCGCTCTTGGTAAAAACCCATTAATCGGTTTCATGACTTGGGAAGGTTACAACTACGAAGATGCCGTACTTCTTAGTGAAAGATTAGTTCAAGAAGACGTTTACACTTCCGTTCATATCAATGAATATGAAGCAGAAGCTCGTGATACAAAACTTGGACCAGAAGAAATCACAAGAGACGTACCAGGCGTTGGTGATGATGCTCTTAAAGATCTTGACGAAAGAGGTATCATCAGAATTGGTGCTGAAGTTCGTGCAGGAGATATCTTAGTTGGTAAAGTTACACCTAAGGGTGAAACTGAATTAACAGCAGAAGAAAGATTACTTCGTGCAATCTTCGGTGAAAAAGCTCGTGAAGTAAGAGACACTTCTTTACGTGTGCCTCATGGTGAATTCGGTATCATTATCGATGCGAAAGTATTCACTAGAGAAAACGGAGACGAATTATCTCCAGGCGTTAACCAAACAGTTCGTATCTATATCGCTCAAAAGAGAAAAATCCAAGTGGGTGATAAGATGGCCGGTCGACATGGTAACAAGGGTGTTGTTTCCCGCGTATTACCAGTGGAAGATATGCCATTCTTACCAAACGGTCGTCCTCTAGACATCGTTCTTAACCCTCTAGGCGTACCTTCTCGTATGAACATCGGACAGGTCCTTGAAATTCACTTATCCTTAGCTTCTAAAGCATTAGGATTCAACGTGGCAACTCCTGTATTCGATGGTGCAAACCATGCAGATATCATGGATACGTTACAGTTAGCTAACGATTATGTAAACACTCCACTGGATGAATTCCAGGATAAATATAAAGACATTTTAGATCCAGAAGTTATGGATTACCTTGTAACAAACGAAGCTTACCGTAAAGAATGGGAAGGTGTTCCTATTAACCGTGATGGTAAAGTTCGCTTACGTGATGGTAGAACAGGTGATTACTTCGATGGTGCCGTAACAGTTGGTTTCATGCACTACTTGAAACTTCACCACTTAGTAGATGATAAGATCCATGCTCGTTCTACTGGTCCTTACTCACTTGTAACACAACAACCTTTAGGTGGTAAGGCTCAATTCGGTGGACAGAGATTCGGTGAAATGGAAGTTTGGGCACTTGAAGCATATGGTGCTGCTTACACATTACAAGAAATCTTAACTGTTAAATCCGATGATGTTGTTGGTCGTGTTAAAACTTACGAAGCAATCATCAAAGGTGAGAACATTTCTGAACCTGGCATCCCTGAATCATTCAAGGTATTATTAAAAGAACTTCAGTCTCTTGCATTAGACGTTACAGTTCTTGATGAACACGGTAATGAAATCAAGATGACAGAAAACATTGACTACGGCGATGAAGACTTAACTCCATTAATCGAAGGAGAAGATAACAAGTTCGGATTCGATGACAATCAGTTTACTCAAGCTGGATTCAGCGAAGTAAAACATGAGAAAGAAGAAAGTAGCAATGCTATGAGTTTCGATATCTTCGAAGCAGAAGAACCAGATTTCGAAGCAGAAGAACCAGACTTTGGAGATAATGATGCATTAACTATCTCTGAAGAAGATAGCGTAGAATTAAACTTCGACAACTTTGATTTAGATAACTAAAAAACCAGAAGGGAGTGCCATAAATGCCAGAAGTTACAAATGTTGCAACAGAACAATTGACGTATGATGCAATCAAAATTGGTTTAGCATCACCTGAAAAGATCAGAGAATGGTCCCGCGGTGAAGTTAAAAAACCTGAGACAATCAACTACAGAACATTAAAACCAGAAAAAGATGGTCTTTTCTGTGAAAAAATCTTTGGACCAAACAAAGATTGGGAATGTCACTGTGGTAAATATAAAAAGATTCGTTACAAAGGCGTAGTTTGTGATAGATGTGGTGTAGAAGTTACTAAGGCCAGCGTTCGTAGAGAACGCATGGGCCACATCGAACTTGCAGCTCCAGTTTCTCATATATGGTATTTCAAAGGAATTCCTAGTAGAATGGGTCTAATTTTAGACCTTTCTCCTAGAACTCTTGAGAAAGTATTATATTTCGCTTCTTATATCGTATTAGATAAAGGGGAATCCGATCTTCAATACAAACAAGTTCTTTCTGAGAAAGAATACAGAGAAGCATACGATAAATTCGGAAGCAAGTTCAGAGTAGGTATGGGTGCGGAAGCAATCCAAGAATTATTACAATCTATCGATCTTGAAAAAGAATCTATCGAATTAAAACGTGGTCTTAAAGACTCTACAGGACAAAAAAGAGCAAGAATCATTAAAAGACTTGAAGTAGTAGAAGCGTTCAGAGAGTCTGATAACAAACCTGAATGGATGATTCTTTCTGTAGTACCTGTAATCCCACCAGATATCCGTCCAATGGTACAATTAGATGGTGGACGTTTTGCAACAAGTGATATGAACGATTTATACCGTCGTATCATCAACAGAAACAATCGTCTTAAGAGATTACTTGAACTTGGAGCACCAGATATCATCGTTCGAAACGAAAAGAGAATGCTTCAAGAAGCAGTAGATGCTCTTATCGACAATGGTAGAAGAGGTCGTCCAGTTACTGGTCCTGGTAACCGTGCATTAAAATCTCTTTCTGATATGTTAAAAGGTAAGCAAGGACGTTTCCGTCAAAACTTACTTGGTAAACGTGTTG
>CALZJY010000002.1 GCA_945787925.1 uncultured Anaerosporobacter sp.
CTCTTTGCCCTTGCTACTGCTTGATTTATTTTACTGTCATTAGAAACTACTCCATAGCGGATTCGCTGCATCCAAAGTCCTCCTACAAGGAAGACCATTACAGCAAGTACTAAGCTTCCACATAACAATAGGTCATATCCCGTTGCATTTCCTCTCATGCTCTGCACGCCATATCCTACAAGTGGAAGTATGCTAAGCACTCCCGCAGCCACATACCATTGCTTTGCCACGATTCTTTCCTGCTGCTTCGCTACCTCGGTATCCACTAACACCTCCGTTACGAACTCCTTGCCCCAGCCTCGTTCTAACTTAACCCGTTTCACTTGGCTGTTTGCCTTCATAAATGGGATCTCTATCCCAGCCGCTACAAACAATAGCCAAAACATCTGGACCGTATAAAATATGGACAAATAAGGTATGAAGAAGGATCCAACCCAGATTGCCAGTGCAATCAAAGCATACCAATTCAATTCTTTCTTATATCGCTTTTGAATGTTATGTATGATTTCCTCCTGCATATGCTCTTTTCCAATGGTCGCACCAAAGATCTGGTTTCCTTCTGGATTTCCATAATGCCGTAACATTCCATACATGATCGGAAGTATCATTACAAAAGATATCCCTAAAATAATACGTACTGCCATACCTATTCCTCCTCATATAGCTCACTACAAATTCGAATCACTTCTTCTTTCGGCACCTGCTGAATTCGAAGCTCTTGGATTAATAACTGCAGTTCCTTTCTCTGCTTCTTTGTGACTTTGCCATCACAGCCTTCTAACTGCATGACGATGGCCCCTCGCCTTCGGTCTGCTGTAATATATCCTTCCTTTTTTAACAGGTCATACGCCTTATTTACTGTCATCACATTGACTCCAATCTCTGCCGCGAGTCCACGGATGGTAGGAAGACGATCTCCTGGTAGAAATTCCTCTTTCGCAATGTCTGTCACGATTTCATTCCGTATCTGTTGATAAATCGGAACATCACTCGTAAAATCTAGCGAAAAAATAACGTCAACCATGTTTTTCTTTTTCTCCCTTCTTATACAACAAAAGGGCCTTGGAAGTTTTCCTTCCAAAGCCCTTTTCCATTATCGATATACTACGACTGGTGTATTTACAGGAATATTTGCATATAGTTTTGCAGCCACTCCGCTTGGTAAGTTTACACACCCGTGGGAACCATTATACGTGTAAATACTTCCACCAAATGCACCTCTCCACCATGCATCATGAAGACCGATTCCTGAATCCGTAAATGGCATCCAGTAATGTACTAATGTCTTATATTTTGTACCATCGTCATTGTTTCCTCTTAAATAACGATCTCTTGTCTTCCATTTTACATAGTATACGCCAGATGGTGTGGAGTGACCATTTCTAGGAATGCCTGTTACGACTCTGCTGTCTACGATCAGCTTGCCGTTCTTATAGAAATACATATGTTGTTTTGTAACGTTTACTTCTACATAGGTAGAACCAATTTCATAGTTTCCATATTCCATCGTTTCAAGCGCACTCGCTGGTTTCTTCTCTTGCTGTTTTCCGGCATTGATTAATTCCATAACCTCTTTTAGTTCCGTCGTCTGGCCTAATTTCCAACCATAGTCTCCACCACTTACTGTGATATTAGCGCCACCGCTCGTCTTAAATTTCCAGTCTCCGCCGTATGTATTATATTTCTTTGCAAGTCCTGCAATATACTCTGCAATCTTTTCTTGGTTGATCTTTACTTTGTTCTTTTTCGTAATCGTGATTGCGGGACCTATTACTTTGTCATCTAAAATTTCTGTCTTATCGCCAAACTTATAGGTAATCTTTGTCTTCATGTATTTGTCGATCTGTTGCATTGCATTTGTAATCTTTGGACTGGTACTTGTAACCTTTGGTTTTTTATAGCAATCAAAGTCATCTAAAGATACCTCGTCTGCTAGGCTATTTACTGCATTGGCTACTGCCTTTTCTACATTCTTTTGAATCAGCTTGTTTCCTTGCTCTTCTTGTATGATGGAAAATCCTTTTCCCTCTTGGTAATCGCTAATCTTTGCATCGGTTGGTTCCACCTGCTTGTCCTCTTTCAAACAGTCTAATGTGCCAACAAGCTCCTTTAACTTATCCTGATTAAAACTCAATGTATATGGATTATCGATTTTCTTGTCCTGTAATGCATTTCCTAACCATGCATATGCAGACTGTTCTTCTAATACATCAGATAATTCTCTATCCAAGGAACATTCTAACTCGATCTCTTTTCCTGTAATTTTTCCTGTAGATCCATCTCTTGCAATCACGTTCAATGTGTACGCCTTCACCTGATTCGTAATGACTTCTTTTGCTTCTTCTGCTGTTAAGTTTGAGCAATCCATGCCATTGATATATGTCTTCGTATAAAAATGGCTCTTATAATATTGTGCTATACTTAAATAGGCGATCAACAACAGAAAAAGCAGGATCCCTGCGCATCCTAATGCGACCTTTCCAATCCTTCCACTTTTATAACTTGTTCTTACTTGTTTACTACTCATTGCTTTCTTTCTGGCCCCTTTCCCACTAACTTTTTTTGTTTTGGCTCCCTTTAGTATTTCATTATACATGAATTCCCTGTTTTTTCCATCTATTTTTCTTATATTTAATACTATTTAAATCTATTGTAATATTCGCTGTATCTTTTTAGTCAGATAGCACAAAAAAAGATACCCATGGTATGTCGTTTCTATACATACTATGGATATCCTTTTCCTATTTGACTTCCTTCATTTGATACACCACTACGGGCGTGCCTCTTGAGACTACCTGAAAAATCTGTTTTGCCTTGTCATATGGCAAGTTGATACAGCCATGGGAGCCCCTCGTCTTATAAATGGTTCCTCCGAATCTTCCATGACGCCAACTCGCATCATGCAATCCGATTCCTCCATTGAACGGCATCCAGAAGTTCACGTAACTGCTATACTGGCTTCCATCATCGTCTAATCCTCTTAAATAACGATTCGTCTCAAGGCTCCTTACAAAATAGATGCCTTCCGGAGTCGCATGTCCCGCACGCTCATTGCCGGACACCAGGGCGCTTTCTAACACCCGTTTTCCTTCTTTATATAAAAACAACTGTTGTTTTGCTAAATTAATCTCCACATAGGTATTTCCTAGTTCCTTTGCCAATGCCTGCTCCATATTCGAACTTACTGGCAGCTGTTTTTCCTTTTGTTCCCCTTTTTTAATGGATTCCAGCGCCTCCTTTAGCTCTGTCTGCGTATTCATCCTCCACCCATACTCGGCTCCTTTCATCGTAACCATCTTCCCATAACTGGTCATAAATTGGTATGGCCGACTCGGATCACAATACGCCTTCCTTATATGGTCAAAAAACTCTTTAATCTTTGGCTCTGCAATGGATACCCGGTACTCCTTGTCCACGCAAATGGCTGGCCCTATCCAAGTTCCATCTAAACACACTTTCTCTTTTCCAAACTGATAGGAAACCTTCGTCCTCATATACGTATCAATCTGCTTCATTGCCGCAGTAATCCTTGGATCGCTTGCAACCGTCTTTGGCTTCTCGTAACAATCTTCCTCTTCTAATGCCAGCTCCCCTTTTAACGTACTGACCGCTTCTTTTACTTTCTGCCTTAATACGTCATATCGAATCTTTGTCCCTTCCGTTTCCTTCACTACGACAAATCCTGTCTTCCTAGAATACGGACTGATTGCAGCATCTGTCGGCATGCTCTGTCTTTCCGTCGCCATACAAGAAAGCCCTTTTAACTTCTGTTGTAATTTTGCTTCGTCATATCGGACTTTGACCATTTCTTTTATGTACTTTCCTTTCGTTGCCTTAGGAAACCATGCATATGCATTCTGCTTATGTAACATCGTGGTAAGATCCTCTTGAAACATAGGAGCCATCCCAATATCATGGCTACCTATCCATTCTTTCGATCCATCTCTTGTCCTTATCACCAGTACATAGCTTTCAATCTCGGCAGTAAGTCTTTCTTCTGCCTGCTTTGCCGTCAGGTTTGAGCAATCCATCCCTTCGATCCATGTGTTCGCAAAAAAATGCCTCTTATAATACTGTGCCACGCCAATATAGCCAACTGCCAACACGAGGACAAAAGTGCCTAGACTGACTGACAGAAGAAGATGCAACCTTTGGTACTTGCGTTTCTTACATCCTCGTTTCTGCTTCATTTCCACCTCTGCTATTTTAATTTTTCCTAAGATACCTTTATTATAGCACTCCCTTCTTTGGTTGTAAGCAATTTCCTATGCAACGAGAAAAAACAGACACTACATGGCAGTATCCGCACATATTGTGTCTGTTTCTTTGTTATTTCTTCTTGGAGGTGTCGTATACGATGACAGGTGTTCCTTTGGAGATAATTCCGAAGATTGCTTTCGCTTTTTCTGGTGGAAGATTGATACATCCATGAGAACCATTGTTCTTATAGATTGTTCCTCCAAACACGCCTTTTCTCCAAGTCGCATCGTGCATACCGATTCCCCCATTAAATGGCATCCAGTAATCTACATGGCTGCGATAGCTCGTACCATCGCCATTTTGCCCTTTTAGGTAGGTATCTGTTTCTTTATATTGGATTGGATAGACTCCTGTTGGTGTCGCATATCCTTTACTTACATTTCCTGATACGAAATCACTTTCAAGCACACGCTTTCCGTCTTTATATACGAATAAATGTTGTGCTCCTAGATTGATTTCTACATACGTGTTTCCAAGGTCATCTTCTCCATATTGCACTGCTTTCTGATAATATACAGGTTCTTTCTCTTTTTGCTCGCCATTTTTAATGCATTCGATGACTTGCTTTAACTCTTCATTACGGTTTAACCACCATCCGTAGTCTCCGCCTTCTACTACGATTTCTGTTCCATAGCTCGTTTTGAACTTACGGTTTGTAAAAATCGTATTGTATGTCTTACCAATATAGTCTACAAATTCCTTGACTACAGCGTTATCAATAATGACATTATACTCATCATCCACTTTGATTGCAGGACCAATCTTACTTCCATCAAATACTTCTGTCTTATCGCCAAATCTATAAGTAAGCTTTGTCTGCATATATTTTCCGATTGTATCTAATGTTTTCTTAAGGATTGGATCATCGCTATACACCGTTGGTGTCTTATAGCAATCTGTCTTTTCTAAGACAAGGTTGCTTTCTAAAGAATTAACCGCATCTACGATTGCTTTTTTCAGCTTTTTCTTAATGATCTTGTTTCCTTGATCTTCTTTTACGATTGTGAATCCTGTCTCCTCGCTATATTTGCTAATCGTAGCATTGCTAGGCTCAATTTGTTTCTCTTTATCTAAAAAACCTAGATTCTTAATTCTTGCATCTAGTTTTTTCTCATCGTAGTGTAATTGATAAGGATGATCTACTTTATTCTCCTTAAAGGCATTCACAAGCCAAGTGTATACAGATTGTTCTGCTAATACGTCTGTTAATTCACGTTCGAAGGTACAAGTTAAGTCAATATCTTTTGCCCCGATTTTTTCTTTAGAACCGTCTCGCGCTGTAATCCCCAGCACATATGTATTGACGTTCGTTGTGATTAACTCCTTTGCTTCTGATGCAGTCAGGTTAGAACAATCCATCCCGTTAATGTAAGTATTTGCAAAGAAATGTTTCTTATAGTACTGCGCAATACCAACATACGCAACTACAAGAATTAATGCTAATAGGCCAATACAGCCCATAATGATTTTTTTCAGCTTATTGTTTGTATAATTTGCTTTGAGATCCTTCTTTTCCATATCTACCTCTTTAACTTTCTCTACTCCATACAGTTTTTATCCCTCTGCATTTCTTACTATTATACATGAATTTAATTTTTTGTCGAATTATATTTTATATATTTAATAGAATTTAAACTTCTCGTAACATTTATTTGTCCACTATGTACGCTTTTCCTATCACATCTCCCTTTTAAATGTAATAATTGTCACATTTCATGATTCTTCTCCTTGAAATGTGACAATCGTAATGACTTATTCATATTTCACTAACGCTTCGATAAACCCTCCTGCAAATGGCGCTAAAATATAAGGATCATAATAGAATACGATTCCTTCTTCCGTAAAATAATACTTCAGTTCCGCATAGGTGGTCTTTTCTACGATTCCCTTCGCATTTTCCCAATATAAGTCTTTCTGACTGTCAATCTTCTTAAAAAATGCCTCATCTACCAGTTGCTTGATTTCCTCTTCCGAGCGATTTAGTATGTTTGTCAGTTGCACTTCATTTCCGGTATCTAAGGACAGGGTCAGTTGATTGCGATATGGCATTCCATGGGCCCCTCCTGTATATAGATATCCTTCAAATAAAACACTTATGATAGAATTCTTATTATATGTGACCATATAACTGACTTCGTTTCCATAACGGGCATCAGTCTGTAAATCATTTGGTACTGCTGCCACTAGTTCCTCTTGATCCCGTAACCAATTGGAAAACATGGTGATATAACGGCAGTTGATCTTATCGATTCCTTCATACTTTCCGCTAATATTGGGATATTGGTACGCAAGAATCAATCGTACTTGTCCCCTCTTATTCCGATATTCCTGATTGAACGTTTCGGGCTTGATATGCAGGTCATTTTCCTTTGCTTTTACCGCTCCTGCCTGGTCCGTGCTAAAATACAGAATCAAGAATACGATTACGATGCCGGCTAAAATATAGATTGCCGCCCTCCTAAGCCATTCCTTTCTTTTTCGATACATGAATTTCACCTCATAATTGCAAAATATCTATATAACATTAATTTACGTTGAATTTTATTTTTTCAGTCAGTATAATATTTGTAACTTATGTGATTCTTACCAATTATAGGAGCGATAGCTTATGACAAAAATTTTAATGATTACAACAGGTGGTACGATTGCTTCAAAACAAACCGAATTTGGACTATCTCCCCTAATCACTTCAGACGAAATTTTAAGTCTGATTCCGGGAGTTTCCTCGTTTTGTGAAGTTGAGACGCTTCCTTTATTCAATCTAGATAGTACGAACGTGACGCCATCCCATTGGCTTCAAATCGTACATTGCATTCAAACGAACTATGACAAGTATGATGGATTCGTAGTAACACATGGCACGGATACGATGGCCTACACTGCCGCTGCCTTATCCTACTTAATCCAAGCTTCCAAGAAACCAATCGTACTTACTGGTTCGCAAAAATCCATTTTCGAAGAAAATACCGATGCCAAACTCAATCTGATGCATGCATTCCAATTTGCGGCACATCCAGAAAGTCATGGCGTCCATATTGTCTTTAATGGAAAGGCCCTTATTGGAACGCGAGCGAAAAAGGTTCGTACGAAAAGTTATAATGCATTTACAAGCATTGACTATCCAGCTACAGCGGTTATGCGTGATAACAAGTTAATCCGCTATATCGAAGTTCCTTATAAGGAAACACCAGTCTTTTATGATTGCTTAAAAGAACGTGTCTTCCTTTTAAAACTAATTCCAGGGCTAAAGGCAGATATTTTCCAATACTTAAAAGAGCACTATGACATCATCATCATGGAAGGATTCGGCGTAGGCGGCATCCCAGTTTATGAGACAAGCTCCTACTTAGCTTCCATCGAAGACTGGATCAAGTCTGGCAAATTGCTTGTAATGACTACCCAAGTTACTTACGAAGGTAGCGACATGGAAGTATATGAGGTCGGATTCCAAGCGAAGAAAGACTACAATGTATTAGAAGCCTACAATATGACATTAGAGGCTACTGTTACGAAGTTAATGTGGATTCTAGGACAGACAAGCGATCATCAAAAGATCCAAGAGCTGTTCTACACTCCAATTGCGTGCGACTTATTCTTATAGAAAAAACAGCCACACGAATGCCGTGTGGCTGTTTTTTATTTACGTGAACAACGAGCAAAGCAGGTTTCTTCTCGTTGTTACTGTTCTTATTTTTCTACTATATAAGTAGCTTTCGCCGTGAATGTCTTTCCACCTAATTTTAAAGTATATACTACTTCATAAGAAGCATCCTTTTCTATGGCATTTACTTTGTATTGAATGCTGTTTTTATATTTCCATGTAAAGTCTTTGCCAGATGCCATAAGCTTTACATTGTTTTTTGCATGTGCTTCGATTTCTTTTTCTGATTTTACCATTACCTTTGCTTCTTTTACTTTTAGCTCTGGCTTATTTAGTACATAGATTCTTTGTGTCTTCGTAGCAGTATTGCCAACTTGGTCTTTTACCTTATAAGTCACATCATATTCATGCTGTCCTAAGTCCTTGATTTTTGTTTCTACTGCTAACTTATTGGCAGCCGTAATGTTATCCTTCATAGAAACCTTTGTATATTTCTTCGCTTTTAATTGTTGTTTGAATTGGTTGAATTCATCCGTCGTCATGTATTGCTTGTCACAAGAGATCGTTGGTGCTTGCTTGTCTAATGTAATCTTTGCTGTCTTTTTCGTCTTTGAACCATTTACTGGATTCTTTGCTGTATACGTTACCTTATATACAAGTGCAGACTTATCATTCTTCACAACTTTCGCAGAGCATGTAAACTGCTTGCTATTTAGTTTCTTCTTTCCTGCTTTTGCAGATACCCCGTTCATCGCATAAGAAGTAATCTTCTTGTTCTTATAAGTGTCGTAGCGATATACTCTATCCTTTACCCCTTTGATCACTACCGGATCTGGATCTTTTACCGTTACTTTGATTGTCTGTTTTGCAGTTCTTCCTAGCTTGTCTTTTACGGAGTAATAAACGTTATATGTACCAGCCTTTTTCATATTAAGCTTGGATGTATCGATTTTTAACTCGCTTGTAATCTTGTTTCCGCATGTATCGTATGCCTTTACGCCTGCTGCAAAGTTTGGTTTTGTTCCTACATATACGGTCTGGTTCTTTGTTCCTGTGATGGATGGTCCTTTTTTGTTCCAAGGATTTTGTTTGCTCCATACATCGGTCGGGTCCCAAGAATATTTGCTGATTTTCATTGCGCTTGGTTTTCCAAGTGGTCCTGGATTATTGGAATTATAAATTTGAACCGTTGTTCCTAATCCACAGTTGTCATAAATCCATTTGGCATCTTCTGTAGTTAAACGTACACATCCTGCAGATGCGGTTGTTCCTAAACGGTTGTATTGTGTAATAGATAATGTGGATGGGTCTTTCTGATAATACCATACGGAATGGAATAAGATACTTCCTGTGATTCTAGTGGAATATTGTCCCCATACATTATGGTTTAAAATCTTCCAACGATATTTTGCTTGCGTATGGAAAGTTCCTACTGGTGTTGCGGAACCTGTGGAACATACAAATGCCTTTACAGGCTTCGTATACTTTCCTTTTCTATCCTTCTTATATACAGTTACTGTGTTGCATCTCTTGTTTACTTTGATTAGATATGCGGATTTTGATGCTGCTTCTACCTTTGGCGCTCCTGTAAAAAGGCTAACCATTAATACGATGGCACATAAGCATAACACTCCGATTCTTTTTCCAATGACTTTCACGTTCATTTTCTCCTCCTCATTTTGTTTCTATCTCATTTTTGCTCTTGTGTTTGCGTCTTCTCTACTATAGTAGTGTTGTGTTTATCCGTCAAGACAATTAACCAATTTATAACAAAAATGTAAATTTTAATCGAATTATTAATATTTTGGTAATATAATCAAGCACATGTTTTTGTCCACAACTCAATATACTAGGGATAAGAATATTTCCCGGAGTGCATATGGACTTTCTACTTAACTTTATCTATGAATATGGGTTAATTGCCATGTTCTTTCTAATACTAATTGAATATGCCTGTTTTCCTGTTTCTAGCGAAATCGTGCTCCCTTTTTCAGGTGCAGTAGCTTCCATACAGCATGTGAGTTTCTTTGTAATTATCATCGTAAGTGTCGTAGCAGGGCTGATTGGCACTAGCTTTTGCTATGCGGTTGGCCGGTTTGGGGGAGTTCCGTTGATTGAAACGATTAAGCGGAAGTTTCCAAGTTCCCAGAAAGGATTAGACAATTCCTTTGAAAAGTTCAACAAGTATGGTTCCGTTGCGGTCTGCGTAGGCCGTGTGATTCCCATCTGCCGTACGTATATCGCTTTTGTGGCTGGTGCAGTCAAACAGCCCTATAGCGTATTTGTCACCTCTTCCGGCATCGGCATCACCGTATGGAACATCATCTTGATCGGCCTCGGATATACCCTTCGCGAAAATTGGAAGGTCGTTGGCACCTATTACGAAGAATATAAGACGATCGTCATCCCACTCCTCATCCTTGGCGTCGTGGTACTTCTGTTCAAAATCACTCCATTAAAACGGTTGCTTCCGAAAAAGGAGGAATCAAACGACTAACGCCATTCTTGAAGGGCTGGCTTTTTACTAACTGAGTAATCGTATTACTGCAATAATCATTAACAGTATTCCAGATACTACCCCACAAAGCTTTCTGCTCATCCTTCTTATGATTCCTACTCGCTCAATCAAATAGTCTCCCATGTACAAAAATAATACCTGCATCCCACCTACGCAGATTGGAATCATGCTATGGCCTAATCCCATCGCTACTGCTGCAATTCCTGCGCTAATAGAATCTGCGCTTAGTGCAATGCCAAGAATAGCAGCTTCCCAAAAATCTATATTTTGAGATTTATTAAAATCGCATGTTGCTCCCTCTTTGCCAAAGAGTGCATTTCGTATAAAAGCAAGACCGATTAGGACTAGAATGCTAATCCCTATTATATTTGCAACCTGAGGCGGCACAATATGCTGTACGACCTCCCCAAGCCTTAATGAAATCCACATAACTGCGACCGACACTAAACCGATCATAATCTTTGCTGAAGGTTGAATGGTGACCCCTTTTAACTTATATGAAATGCCTATTCCCAGTGCGTCAAGACTTAGCGAAATCGAAATCAAAATTACATTTAAGAGCACTGTCTTCACCTAATCACACTTATATTGTCATAAATAAGATATGACGAGTTATGGTGCGTGGTTACAGCATGGGCGACCTTCTCTGTTATATTTTATGGACACAAACATATACTTAATTAAACACGATTACCGCTACAAATATACGCAAAAAGGAGGATGTGAATGTATTGGCATAGCATGTCACCCCAAGAGGTTGCCACAGAATTAGAGGTTAATCTAGAAACTGGACTCAAAGAAAATGAAGCAGTTAGCCGTTTACATAAATATGGCCCGAACGAACTGATTGCCCAAAAGAATAAATCCGTCATTGCCAAATTCTTCGAACAGTTTAAAGATTTCATGATCATAACCTTGATTGCTGCTGCCGGCATCTCTTTTCTTGTCTCCTTATTAGAAGGCAAGTGTGATCTTGTAGATCCCGTGATCATCTTACTTATCATTACCTTGAATGCCATCCTAGGGGTCATTCAAGAATCGAAAGCAGAACGTTCCCTCGAGGCGTTAAAGAAACTATCCGCTCCCAGTGCCATCGTAAAGCGTGATGGCAAGACCATCACTCTAGAATCCTCCCAACTGGTTCCAGGAGACATCATATATCTAGAAGCTGGCTACTTCGTTCCTGCCGATGCCAGATTGATTGACTCTGTGAACCTAAAGGTCGAGGAAAGCTCCCTGACTGGGGAAAGTACTCCTGTAGATAAAGATGCCTGTGCCCTCCTAAAGGAAAATGCCATCTTAGGAGAACGCCATAACCTCGTATTCTCCTCTACGATGGTGACCTATGGCCGTGGCACTGCCATCGTAACGAAGACAGGAATGAACACCGAAGTCGGTCATATTGCAAGGCTGATCATGAACGACGAGGCTCCAGAAACGCCGTTACAGAAAAAGCTCGGAGAAACAAGCAAGATTCTAGGTATCAGCGCCCTATTCATCTGCATCGTCATCTTCATTCTCGGCTTGATTAAGAACATGCCGGTGTTCGATATGTTCATGACCTCCGTAAGCCTTGCGGTTGCAGCAATTCCGGAAGGTCTGCCTGCCATCGTAACCATCATGTTGAGCCTTGGCGTACAGCGCATGGCAAAGAAAAATTCTGTCATTCGAAAACTTCCTGCCGTAGAGACGCTAGGAAGTGCTACCATCATCTGCTCGGATAAGACAGGAACGCTTACGCAGAATAAGATGACCGTAACCAAGATCTGTTCCTATCATGGTGAAGAACGCCCTGGCAGCGTTGCAACGAAGGATATCCTTACGATGGCATGCCTATGTAATGACTCCATCCTGCAAATCAATCAGGAGGAAGTAACCACCACGGGAGAACCAACGGAAAATGCCCTCGTTATGGCTGCTTATAAAAATAACCTGATCAAACAGAAGTTAGAGCTTACCTATCCTAGGGTAAATGAGATTCCATTCGACTCTACGAGAAAGCTAATGACGACCGTCCACAAAATGGATGGCTGCTATCGTGTGATCACAAAAGGCGCCCCTGAAGTCGTATTGAAGCTCTGCTGCAACGTCTATAACAACGGTTCCATTACTCCTCTCACGAATACCGGAGTGAAGGAAATCGTAAAACAGAACCAATCCCTCGCCAACCAGGCACTTCGTGTGATTGCCATCGCATATAAGGAAGTCTCTTCAATCTCCTGCCATCAGTTAGAATGTAACCTTACCTTTGTTGGATTGATTGGCATGATCGATCCTCCTAGATTAGAAGTGAAGGATGCCGTTGCTGAATGCAAGATGGCCGGCATCAAGCCAATTATGATTACGGGCGACCACGTAACGACAGCCTGTGCCATTGGAAAGGAACTTGGCATCCTAGAACATAGACGAGAGGCCCTTACGGGAGCTGAATTAAACGCCCTCAGCGATACGGCGCTTGCAGAATCCATTTATGAATATAGCGTATTCGCCAGAGTTTCTCCGGAACACAAGGTCCGTATTGTAAAGGCCTTTCAGGCAAATAAGGAAATCGTTGCAATGACTGGTGATGGCGTAAACGATGCTCCTGCCCTCAAATCCGCAGATATCGGATGTGCTATGGGCATTACAGGAACCGATGTTGCCAAGAATGCTGCTGATATGATCCTTACCGATGATAACTTTGCAACGATTGTTTCTGCCATCAAAGAAGGCCGCGGCATCTATGACAACATTAAGAAGGCAATTCATTTCCTCCTTTCTAGTAATATCGGAGAAATCATCACCATCTTTGTTGCGATCCTCCTCGGGCTTCCTACCCCGCTAGTAGCCGTTCAATTATTGTGGGTAAATTTAGTCACCGATTCCCTTCCTGCCATCAGCCTTGGGGTAGAGCCTGTGGAAAAGGACATTATGAAGCGAAAGCCGATTCCTCCAGACCATGGGCTCTTCTCGGATGGCCTGGCATTTAAGATTATCTTTGAAGGAATCATGATTGGGGCACTGGCACTCAGTGCCTTCTATATCGGATACCATGTATACGATACGCTAAATGGTAGCTTTGTCAGCGAACCAACTATCGGACGTACGATGTGTTTTGCCGTGCTCTCCTTAAGCCAGCTGTTCCATGCATTTAATATGCGAAGCGAACACAGCCTGTTTACGATTGGCCTGTTTACGAACAAGAAGCTCTCGCTTTCCTTCGTGGTCTGCGTCTTCTTGCAAGTCATCGTAATCAGCTTCACACCACTTGCCCGTGTATTTAAAGTAACGCCACTCACTGCCCCACAGTGGATCATCGTATTTTTATTATCTATGTTACCAATCTTAATCGTCGAGTTGCAAAAAAAGGCAAACCACTCACATTGATCGTTGTTGGCGTACACAAACAATCCCCGAGGACGTGCATCTCTTGCACCTTCCTCGGGGATTGTTTGTTTCCTCTAAAATACACGATTTAATCTAAATGCACGTTTTCCAAGATAGCAGGATGCCACTCCTAGTTCTTCTTCGATTCTTAATAACTGATTGTATTTTGCAACACGGTCAGTTCTAGATGGCGCACCTGTCTTGATTTGTCCAGCATTGGTTGCTACTGCGATATCTGCAATTGTAGTGTCTTCTGTTTCACCAGAACGATGAGATACGACTGCTGTCCAACGATTACTTTTTGCCATTTCGATCGCATCTAATGTCTCTGTTAACGTACCGATTTGATTTACTTTAATTAATACGGAATTACTTACACATTCTGCGATACCTTTTGCGATACGATCTGTATTTGTAACGAATAAGTCATCACCAACAAGTTGGACTTTATCGCCTAATTGTTTTGTAAGCATTGCCCATGCTTCCCAATCTTCTTCAGAAACAGCATCTTCTAAGGAAATGATTGGATAACGGTTACATAAGTCTTCCCAGTATTCCACCATTTGTTGTTTTGTCTTGTATTCGCCAGATTTCCAGAAGAGGTATTCTCCTTCTTTGCCAGCTTTCTTTGCTTCTTCATACATCTCTGTTGCTGCTGCATCGATTGCGATAAAGAAATCATCACCAGCTTTATAGCCGGATTGTTCAATGGCTTTTACTAGATATTCCAATGCTTGCTCATCACTTGAAAACTTAGGAGCAAATCCACCCTCATCACCAACTGCAGTAACGAATCCTTCTGATTTTAAGATCTTCTTTAAGTTATGGAATACGGTTGCGCCCCATTCTAATGCTTCATGGAAGGAATTTGCACCTACTGGCATGATCATAAATTCTTGAATGTTCAAGCTAGAGTCTGCATGTTTTCCCCCGTTGATAACGTTCATCATAGGAACTGGAAGCACTTTTGCATTTACGCCACCAAGATATTGGTATAATGGCAAATCCAAATATTCTGCTGCTGCTTTCGCTACTGCAAGAGAAGCACCTAAAATCGCATTGGCACCTAATTTTCCTTTGTTTGGAGTACCATCCGCGTTGATCATCGCTTGATCGATGTCTACTTGGTTTAGCGCGTTCATACCGACAAGTTCGTTACAGATGATAGTATTCACATTTTCCACTGCTTTTTGTACGCCAGTACCAAGATAACGTCCTTTATCTCCGTCACGTAACTCTACCGCTTCAAATGCTCCAGTGGATGCTCCAGATGGAACGGCTGCACGTCCGATTGTGCCATCTTCTAATGTTACTTCTACTTCTACTGTTGGATTTCCTCTAGAATCCAAGATTTCTCTGCCATGTACGTGAGTAATATAAATTCCTGATCTCATGATATTCTCCTTTTTCCTTACTATTCTCCAAAATAACTCCCTAGGCGAATTGCCCTAAGTTCGTCTCAAATTATAGTTTTCCAAAGGAGGCGAAATTATGCATCTAATCCATATAGGTTTGTGTACTTTTCTGTCAGATATCTTACATAGTATTCTGGATTGAACCGTTCCCCTGTCATATGGAACAATAATTCATTCATGCCATAGATCATTCCATATTGATGGATATGCTCTCCTAAATACGCCTTGATCTGGTCGAGGTTTCCACCACGAAGGAGAGTGTCAAAGTCCATATGCTCACTCATAAAGTAGTAAATCTGTGCTGCAATCGCACTGCCGATCGCATAGGATGGGAAATACCCAAAGTCACCGCTTGACCAGTGGATGTCCTGTAGTACTCCTAATGTATCTGTCTTTGGTTGCAAGCCTAAATACTCCTTATACTTTTTCTTCCATGCCTTAGGAAGCTCGTGTACCGTGATCTGATCGCTAAATAATTCTTTCTCTAACTCATAGCGAATCAAAATATGGATAGGATACGTAAGCTCGTCCGCGTCGGTACGGATATATCCTGGCATGGATTTGTTGATGGCACGTATGAACTGGTCTAACGAAACGTCTGCTAACTGTTTGCTATACGTTTCCTTCAAGCTCTCAAAGATTGGCTCCCAGAATGCTTTCGTCTTTCCGATCATATTTTCATAGAAACGGCTCTGACTTTCATGAACCGCCATGGATGCTCCCCCTCCAATTAAGGATAACGTAAGGTCATCTCGAATCTGCATCTCATAAATGGCATGTCCTGACTCATGGATGGCAGAAAAAATGGTAGAAATCAAATTGTTTTCGTCATAATGGTTGGTCATACGAACGTCTCGGTTGTGGAAGTTTGTCGTAAATGGATGAGCACTTTCTGCAATTACGCCCTTCTTCCTATCAAATCCTACATATTCTGAAATAAAGTCGCAGAATTTGCGTTGTTTCTCAATCTCATACGTTCTCGTATTGAAGGAATCATCGATCTCGTCCTGTTTTTGCTTCACTTGGTCGATGATTGGAACGAGTTTTTCTTTGATTAGCTCGAAGAATTCATCTAATTCCTTTGTAGAAAGACTTGGTTCGAAATCGCTTAATAATACGTCATATAAGGCATTTGGATTGCCCTCGCTGCTTTCTGTTACACGGTAGGAGGCAAACTGCTTCTTATAGTCGACGATTCGTTTTAAATACTCCTCGAATAAGGTGAAGTCGTCATTCTTCTTTGCCTTCGCCCATACGCTAGAGCTCTTATTGGCAAGTTCACAAAAATCTGCATACTCTTTGCTTGGAATCGATGCTAATTGCTTATATGTCCTACGTAATTCACGAATGGTAGCTTTTTGCTCTAACGTAAGCTTTGCATAATTTTCTTCCTGTTCTAATCTTCCTAGCAGACTTTTTACTTCTGGATTGATTAGTGACTTGAAATAGTCTTCGGAAAGAATTCCGATTACCTTTCCTGTATGGTCAGCCGCCTCTTCTGGAGCAAGCGTCTCTGCGTCCCACTCAAATAATGCTAGTGCTGCGCTAAGGGCCACGCTACGGTCCAATTTTGTTTTTAGCTGGTCAAATAACTCACTCATTCTAACACCTTCCTTTTATGGTCTACTCCTAGTATACCACAATCCTTTTTTGCTATGTCTTTCCTGTTCTAGAAATCTTATTCAAACTTATTGCATATTTATACATCTTGATGTATACTAGGAACAAATCAGTACATATTACTATAACGAAAGAAAGAAGGAATACGCCTATGAAACTTTGGGGTGGTCGTTTTACGAAAGAAACCAACCAACTTGTACATAACTTCAACGCATCGATTTCCTTTGATCAAAAATTTTATCAACAAGACATCAAAGGAAGTATCGCACATGTAACCATGTTAGCCAAACAAGGCATCTTGACAGAAGCAGAGAAAGAACAGATTGTAACAGGACTTACTGCAATCCAGTCGGAAATAGAAACAGGAACCTTAGAAATCGATGGTACTTACGAAGACATCCATAGCTTCGTAGAATCCCATCTGATTGCAAGGATCGGAGAAGTGGGCAAAAAGCTTCACACTGGCCGAAGCAGAAACGACCAGGTTGCCCTTGATATGAAACTCTATACGAGAGATGAAGTAACAGAAGTCGACCATCTGCTAAAAGGGCTTCTTTTCGTATTACATAGAATGATGAAAGAACATACTACAACATACATGCCTGGATTCACTCACTTACAAAAGGCACAGCCAATCACTTTTGCCCATCATCTTGGTGCTTACTTTGAAATGTTTAAGAGAGACCGCAGCCGCCTTAGCGATATCTACGAACGAATGAACTTCTGTCCTCTAGGCTCTGGAGCACTTGCAGGCACTACCTATGACTTAGACCGTGACTACAGCGCCTCCCTATTAGGATTTACAGGCCCTACGCTAAACAGCATGGACTCTGTTGCAGACCGTGATTATTTAATTGAATTCTTAAGCGCGCTTTCCATCATCATGATGCACCTTAGCCGTTTCTGTGAGGAAATCATCCTTTGGAACTCCAATGAATACCAGTTCATCGAGCTTGATGACTCCTACTCTACTGGCTCAAGCATCATGCCACAGAAAAAGAATCCAGATATCGCAGAATTAGTAAGAGGTAAGACCGGACGTGTATATGGTGCCCTTACTTCCCTTCTAACGACGATGAAAGGCCTTCCTCTTGCATACAACAAAGATATGCAGGAAGACAAAGAACTAAGCTTCGATGCCATCGATACGGTAAAAGGATGTATCGCCTTATTCACAGGCATGATCGATACAATGAGAGTAAACAAGGATATCATGGAAAACAGCGCGAAAAAGGGATTTACCAATGCCACTGACGCTGCCGATTACCTCGTAAAACACGGCGTTCCATTCCGCGATGCCCATGGCATCGTTGGACAGCTTGTTCTATTCTGCATCGACAAAGGCATCAGCCTAGATGAAATGTCCTTAGAAGAATACCAAGCAATCAGCCCAGTATTCCAGGAAGACATCTATGAAGCCATCTCCCTTGTTACCTGCGTGGAAAAACGTCTTACCGTAGGCGCTCCAAGTAAGGTAGCCATGGAACAAGTCATTGCAAAGAACGAAGCATACCTTGCCGAATAGCAAACATTTCGTATGCAATAAAAAAACCAGCAGATTTGCTGGTTTTTCCTTATTAGAATAAAGAAATGATATGTATCTTTCCGATGATTGGAAGTTCTTTTGCCTGCCCTGTTGCTGCATTTATGATTCCAACAATCATAAGGATGAATAATACTAGGTGGCATACTCCCAATGCAAGTTTCATCATGCTCCATCCTCCAAGCCAAAAGTAACCAAAGGAAACTCTCCGTACAACATTTACAAGCAATGTTAATACAAATAGGTTTAACCCTTGTCCCGTATGGAAACGTGCATACCGTGAATTCTGATTTGCAAAGAGTGGAATCAGTACTAAGATACCAATATAGGACAATACTGCAAATACCTTGTTTTGCGCAATATCCATTGGATGACACATGGACGTGTAATCGCCACTCTGATATCCACTTCCTTGATTTTGATATTGGTTCTGGTATGGATTCTGATAGTGATTTTGATACGCTTGCTGATATCCTGTTTGGCCAAATTGTTCGCTCTGATAATCCGGTTTTGCCTTTGCCCCACAAATTGGACATTCTGTCTGTCCCTCTGGAATCACATTACCGCAATATTCACATCTTCCCATAACATTCTCCTTCCTTGTCTTCTTGTGCTAACACAGATTCATTTCCATTATAACCCATTCACGCTCTAGAATCACAATATTTCTATATTTTCCATTCGCCACCTTCCTTTCTACCAAGGAAGCAGGTTCCAATATTCCAATAGAATCTTCACTCCCATTAGGATCAAGATAACACCCCCTGCAATCTCTGCCTTGGTCTTATATCTTGCTCCAAAGACATTTCCGATCTTTACTCCGAGCATAGAGATTACAAGAGTCGTAATACCGATTACCACGATGCATGGAAGAATGCTCACCTTTAATAAGGAGAATGTAACTCCAACGGCAAGGGCATCAATGCTTGTTGCAATTGCTAATAAGATCATTGTCTTAAAGTCTAAGGAAGCGTCCTCTTCTTCCTCCTCATCCTCTCCTGAAAATGCCTCTTTTAGCATGTTAGCACCAATCAATGCTAATAAGGTAAATGCTACATAACTTGATACACTTTGAATCTTCGCCTGAAAGCTCATTCCCAGATAATACCCTAGAAATGGCATAAGGGCCTGAAATCCTCCAAAATATAATCCCACGATCAGCGCTCGCTTGAACGTTAACTTTTTCATAGATAAGCCTTTGCAAATCGATACTGCAAACGCATCCATGGACAATGCCACACCGATGATAAATACACTAAATAAGCTCATTTCATCCATCCTTTCAACTATACTATGATATGTCCTTTTTCAAACATCAATTCCTATAAAGTGTAGACTTCCTCATTCTCCATGTAGTGGTTATTGTCGGAAACAACGTATACAACGCAATAAAAAAAGACCCATCTGTAGCGTAAAATACTACAGACAAGTCTCGTTATTTAAAATCGGATTTCCACAAAATCCGGTTATATGACCTAAAATAAGTACTATAACGAAGCCAGATAACCTAGTTATCAGTATGTTGACTCCACTACACAAAAAATGTGCTAACTACTCCCTTATCTTTTTCCTATTGTAAACAAATTATCAATAACCGTCAATAATTATTTTTGAATAGATGCGGCATACTATGTACGTACAAAAAATAAATGGAGGTCTTTTCAATGAAACGAACTTTAAAAAAACAACTTGCTATTCTTTTAAGTATGGCCACAGTGGTTTGCTTCTGCTTCGTAGGTTGTAGCTCAAATGACACAAAAAATACTAACAATACCAACAACAAAGATAGCGCTGCAAATACACAAACTCCTGCACAATCACCCAATGCTGGAACAGGTACCGAGAATAGTGCAAACCCATCCGCAAGTCCTGAAGCAAACAAAAATGGCGGCGCCATCACTGGTGCAAAAGCTGGAACTTACAAAGCATCTGCCAAAGGGTATGCAAGCGATGTAAAAGTTACTGTAACCGTTGACGACAACGGCATCGTGAAAAAAATCGACGTTGACGCTTCTGGCGAAACAGAAAACATCGGCCAAACTGCTGCTCCACAAATCGCTGATAAAGTAGTAGAAACTCAAAGCCTTGCTGTAGATTCTATCTCTGGTGCAACCTATACGAGCGCTGCTGTTATTGCAGCAATCACAGATGCCTTACAACAAGCAGGCGTAGACTCTACTGCAGTCACTCAATAATCCTATCCTTTCAGAACAAAGTGTGCATCTTATATTTTTACTGCATGGGACACTTCGGATTGGAGAAACTTGCTATGCAGTAAAAAAGAATCGGTCCTCCTTTTCGAAGGAACCGATTCTTTTTACTTACTTTATGTGATTCATAGCAACACTACGAAGAGTTCTTATACTTCGAATAAAAGATCTCCGTAAGTTGGTACTGGCCAAGCTTCTTTATCTACGATTACTTCTAATGCATCGACAGGAGCTCTAAGGGCATCCATTGCTGGGAATACCACGTCTTTATAGAAGTTTGCTTTTTCTTCGCCATCTTCCATTGCAGAGCCTTGTTCCACTGTTTCTCTTAATGTTACTAATGCTGCTTGTGCGCTAGCTAATAAAGAGGATGCATTTACTAATAAATCAGATTGAACAGACACATCTGCTGTTGGAACTGCTGCCTTCACTGCATTGATGCTGTCAGCTAAAGATTTTACATATTTGATTACTGCAGGAATGTACTTCTTAGCTGCCATTTCGATCATTGTTTTTGCTTCGATATTGATTGCCTTGCTGTATAATTCGTAATTGATTTCTACACGAGAATGAAGTTCTGTCTCTGTTAATACACCAAGTCTTCCAAACATTTCAATTGTCTTATCAGAAACTAGGGATGGAATTGCATCTACCATGGATTTTAAGTTTGGAAGGCCTCTTCTTTCCGCTTCTTCTACCCATGCATCGGAGTAACCATTTCCGTTGAAGATTACTCTTTGATGTTCTGTAAATGTCTTCTTGATTAAATCATGAACTGCTTGATCGAAGTCTTCTGCTTTTTCAAGTTCATCTGCCATTTTGCTTAATACATCTGCAACGATTGTATTCAGTACCGTATTCGCACCTGCGATTGACATGCTAGAAGCAACCATACGGAATTCAAATTTGTTTCCTGTAAATGCAAATGGTGAAGTACGGTTACGATCTGTCGCATCTTTTACTAATTCAGGAATTGTATGAACACCTACGTTTAATTTACCACCTTGTTTAGAAGAAGTAGCCTCTCCAGTATCTACTAACTGTTTTACAACGTCTTCTAATTGCTCTCCAAGGAAGATAGAGATGATTGCTGGAGGTGCTTCGTTTGCACCTAATCTGTGGTCGTTACCTGGGTTGGATGCAGATAAACGAAGTAGTGCAGCATTTTCATCTACTGCGCGGATTACTGCCGCTAAGAATAATAAGAACTGGATGTTTTCGTGAGGAGTCTTTCCTGGCTCTAATAAGTTCTTTCCAGTATCTGTACAAATGGACCAGTTGTTATGTTTACCAGAACCGTTCACGCCTGCAAATGGTTTTTCATGAAGTAAGCATTCTAAGCCGTGGCGTTTTGCAACTTTCTTCATAATTTCCATTACTAATTGGTTGTGGTCTGTTGCAATGTTTGCTGTTGAGAAGATTGGTGCCATTTCATGTTGTGCTGGTGCAACTTCGTTATGTTGCGTTTTTGCTAAGATACCAAGCTTCCAACATTCTTCGTTTAATTCTTTCATGAAAGAAGCGATTCTTTCTTTGATTGTACCGAAGTAATGATCATCCATTTCTTGACCTTTTGGAGGCATTGCACCAAATAATGTACGGCCAGTGAATACTAAGTCTTCTCTTTGTAAGTATTTTTCACGATCTACGATGAAGTATTCTTGTTCAGGGCCTACGGAACATTCTACTTTCTTAACATCGTCATGTCCAAATAGTTTTACGATACGAACTGCTTGTGCACTGATGGCTTCCATGGAACGAAGTAGTGGAGTCTTTTTATCAAGTGCCTCTCCTGTGTAAGAGCAAAATGCTGTTGGAATACAAAGTGTAACGCCTGCTGCATCTTCTTTTAAGAAAGCTGGTGATGTACAATCCCAAGCTGTATATCCTCTTGCTTCAAAAGTTGCTCTTAATCCACCAGATGGGAAAGAGGATGCATCTGGCTCTCCTTTTACTAATTCTTTTCCGGAGAATTCCATGATTACTTTTCCATCACCTACTGGTTTGATGAAGGAGTCATGCTTTTCTGCTGTTACCCCTGTCATTGGTTGGAACCAATGAGTATAGTGAGTTGCACCATTTTCTAATGCCCATTCTTTCATTGCATGAGCTACTACGTTTGCAACTTCTGGATCTAATTGTGTCCCCTCTTTGATTGTCGCCTTTAATGCTGCATATGTTTTCTTTGGAAGACGTTCTTGCATCACTGCATCATCAAAAACATCAATTGCGAATAAACTATCGATTACATTCTTTTTTGCCATACTTTTTTCCATCCCTTCGCTTTGTTCTTATTATTCTCTTTAGACAAGCCATCCTGCAAGCTGTCCAAAGGTAAAAAAATAGGGTGGTCTCGCATTTACGAGAACACCCTTGTTCTTAACTATCTGTTACTACTTACTAAGTAAAATACCACTTCTATGTAAAAAAGAAAAGTCTTTTTTGCACTTTTTTTCTAATTTTAAAATTATTTTTTGTTTCAGTATCAATTGAACCTTTTTGCCATTTACTTATTGGGTGTTGTTCGATTTCTTTTACGTTACTATTTATACTTAATATTCTTAATTATGTCAACGAAATTAGGCCTTTTACTATTTTTTTACTCTTAATAAAATAAACCACCAAAAAGCCTTGTATTTTAAGGGCTATTTGGTGGTTTATGTTTCCAATAGTTCCATTCTGTTTTCAGAATGTCTTGTTATCTAAAGTCAAACTGCAATTCCACTTTAGATTATTAAGTGAAATCACTATTTATTTTTGTTGAACCACAGTAACATCTAACTGGTTAAATGGAATACTGATTTGGGCTTGGTCTAAAGCCTTCTTGATTTGCTCTTGTAATTCCCATTTTAATGTCCAGTAATCTTCTGTGTTTGTCCATACACGCACGGATAGGTTGATGGCACTGTCACCAAATTCATATAATAATACTTGTTTTGGTTCCGATGCGATTACAAGTTTATTTCTTTCACAAGTAGCTAATAAAACGCTTCTTGCTTCATCGATATCCGTATCATAAGCAACTGGAATCATTAAGTCTAATCTTCGAATCTTCTCATTCGTAGAGTTCGTTAATTGCATATTGGAAAGATCCCCATTTGGGAAGACGATAGACTTGTTGTCTGTCGTAAGGATATACGTATACACGATATCGATTTTCGTTACTTCCCCTTCGAAGTCTCCTGCGATGATGTAGTCTCCTACCTTGAATGGCTTCGTTAATAAGATCATAAGTCCACCTGCAAAGTTTCCAAACGTTCCTTTTAATGCAAGACCGATAGATAACCCTGCCGAGCTAATTAGGGCTACTAATGAACTCGTATCTAAACCAAGCATTCCAAAAATTATAATGATTAGGAAGAAATATAGCGTTGCCTTTACCAATGCACAGATAAAGCCAGATACGCCTTCTTCAATGCTAGACTTGTCTAATGCGTGACGAGTAAGCTTTAATGTCCAGTTAATGACCTTCTTACCAATCACATATACTAATATAGCAAGTATAATCGTAAAGATTACAGTAAATAAATTATCTTCCATCCATTTGCTAATGGACATAATCATTCCCTTTAGCATTCTTTCAAGCTTCCCGATATCTCGTTCTGCTTGGTCGATGCCTGCAGTTAACAATAAAGTACTTAAAGCATTCATATCCTTATTTCCTTTTCCTTTTCCTTTTTTCTATATATCTCTTCAGTTTACTTGCCTATTCTATTATATTTTGTGCGTTCTGTCTATTTTAATTCGACAAAAAATCCCCAATTAATTTTTGGAAAAACTAACTTTCCAGTTCCCCCGAAAAAACATACTTTGTAGG
>CALZJY010000003.1 GCA_945787925.1 uncultured Anaerosporobacter sp.
GGGCGTAGAATGCACACTCGGGGGAAAGGAAGAAATTCGCTTGAAAGACAGCGAAAAGAAGTTCCAAAATATAACTATACAATTAGGGCAAAGAATGGTTAAAATGAGAGTATATTGGAATTATTATTGTATATGAAACAGGAGATGGAATATGAGTAAACGAGTAGATATAGCAATCATCGGCTCAGGAGTCGCAGGAATCTCTGCAGCATTAAATGCAAAGATCCGTAAAAAGAGCTTTTTACTTTTCGGAAGCGAAGAGCTAAGTAATAAGATTGTGAAAGCAAGCCAAATTAACAACTATCTAGGACTTCCTGCGGTAAGTGGAACAGATATGATTCAGCATATGAAAGACCATATGAAGAGCATGGAGGTAGAAGTAACGGAAGACAAGATTACTACAATCTATAACATGGGAGAATACTATTCTTTAATGAGTAAGGATAACTTCTATGAAGCAACGGCAGTAATCCTTGCAACAGGAGTAAACTTCGGTAAGCCATTAAAGGGAGAAGAGGAATTCCTAGGCAGCGGCGTTGGTTATTGTGCAACTTGTGATGCGCCATTATATCGTGACAAAGTCGTTACAATCATTGCATATAACAAGCATGAAGAAAACGAAGCAAACTTTATGGCAAGCGTAGCAAGCAAAGTATACTATGTGCCGATGTATAAGGAAGAAGTTGAGGTAGAGGAAGGAATCGAAGTTGTAAGAGATACTCCGGTAGAAATCGTTGGCGATGATGTAGTGAAAAAACTGATTTGCAAGGAAAGAGAAATTGAAACAGATGGGGTATTCTTATTAAGAGATTCCACTCCTCCAGCACAATTAGTGCCAGGATTAAAATTAGATGGAAACCATGTGGAAGTAGACCGTTTAATGAAGACGAACCTTCCAGGATGCTTTGCAGCAGGAGATATCGTTGGCATACCATACCAATATATCAAAGCAGCAGGCGAAGGGAATATTGCAGCACTTTCCGCAGTTGCGTATATCGATAATAAGAAGAAGGAAGAAAAATAAAGAGGTGGCCATGGATTACGGACATTTAGAGAAGAATATCTGTGATACCATTCATGAAGGCCAGGTAAAGCTAGGATTTGTGGAAGAGAGCATTAGAATCTATTATATGCTTTCTTCCTTAAATGGATTGCTAGGCTGTGAAATAGAACACCCAGAACAAATGGAGGAAGCATTAAAAGAGTTTCCAGCATTTTGCAAGGAGCGTCTTGGAGAAGTACAAATCAGCAGACAAGGCGTACGTTTCTGCTTCCAAGTAAGCCGTGAAGGGGTATGCTATATTCATGCATCGTATCAAGAGAATACCTTCTTACAAGAACTAATCAAAGTATTACAAACTCCAGGGTGTCAGATTGAAGAAATCAAAGAGACATTTGAGAAAAAATCAAAAGACATGGTTTGTGAAAAGAAAACAGACGAAGAATTTGATTATGTGATTTACTATAAAGACCCATCCATCGATGAATTTTACTATTGTTTTTCCATTGGAGAAATGGGTGCGTACTACCATAGATTTACAGAATATGATTATAAGACTGTCATAAACTAAAAAAAGACAAGAAAAAAGGCCCTTCTCGGCAGATGGGCTTTTTTCTTTGGCTTATATAAACAGTATTAGTAAGCAGCCGGCGCTGCTTGGGTATAATCCCCGTTAAGTATGGAATCTTCATGTACTTATCGGTTATCAATTTGAAGTATTAAGTAATGGTAAACTTAGTATACAACAATGTTAAAAAAATATCAAGCATATTTGTTAAAAAAATAACATGGTATATTATGGAAAAATGACAAATGATACATAATAAGATAAAATAGGAATATTAAAGTGACAGGAGGTTGCTATGAAATTTATACATTTATCTGATTTACACATTGGAAAACGTGTAAATGAGTTTTCTATGATTGAAGATCAGACATATATCTTGAAGGAAATCCTTCAAATCATGGAGGAGGAACGTCCAGATGGTTTGTTGATTGCGGGAGATATTTATGATAAGAGCATTCCGACCATCGAAGGAATCAACCTATTTGATGAGTTCCTTACAAGCGTGGTGAGGCTTGGAATCCCGGTTTATGCCATCAGTGGAAACCATGATAGTGCGGACCGCTTGAATTTTGGTGGACGAATCATGGAGGCAAACCATGTCTATATGACGGGCGTGTTCGATGGGACATTAAAGAAGGTAACGATGCAGGATGAGCATGGACCAGTCAATGTCTATATGCTCCCATTTGTAAAGCCAGCCATGGTAACGCCATATTATAGTGAGGTAGAGTCCTATGAAGACGCAGTAAAGGCAATCATCGATGGGACAGAAATTGATACGAGCGAGAGAAATATATTAGTTGCCCATCAATTTGTAAGAAGTGGAACGATGCTGCCAGAACAATCGGAATCTGAATTAGAAAGTATCGGCGGACTAGATCAGATGGATGCTTCTATTTTTGAGTCATTTGATTATGTGGCACTAGGACATCTTCATGGACCGCAGCGAATTGGCAGGGATACGATCCGCTATGCAGGAAGCCCGTTAAGATATTCTTTTTCTGAAGTCAAACAAAACAAGAGTGTGACTGTGGTGTCTCTTGGGGAAAAAGGAAATGTGAGTTTTGAGCTGATTCCATTACATCCAATGCGTGACATGCGTGTAATCAAAGGGCCGATTACGGCACTTACTGCAAAGGAAACGTATATGCAGGGGAACAGGGAGGATTATATTCATGCAATCCTTACGGATGAAGACAATATCGTGGATGCCATTGGAAGGTTAAGAAGCGTATATCCAAACATCATGAAGTTAGAATTTGAAAACAGCATGTCCAAAGTAAATGAGAATGCAAAGACATCCGCAAGCGATGTGCAGAAGAAAAATCCGATGGAACTATTTGAAGAATTCTTCGTAAGCCAGAATAACGTGGAGTTAAAGCCAGAGCAGAAAGAGATTATGCGTAGAGTATTAGAGAGACTGGAGGGAGAGAGAGTATGAAGCCAATCAAGCTAGTTATGAGTGGATTCGGTCCATTTGCAGGAGTAGAAGAAGTTGATTTTAGCAAGCTTGGGGGACATGGGTTATTCCTTGTAAGCGGTGATACCGGAGCAGGAAAGACGACGATCTTTGATGCCATCAGCTTTGCCTTATTTGGTTCCCCGTCGGGGCAGGTGAGAAAAGAGGAAAATAATGCGACCCTTCGAAGTCATTATGCTACAAAGGATACGAAGACGTATGTGGAGTTTACTTTTTCCCATCGTGGAAAGGAGTATTTCGTTCGTAGGAATCCACAGTATATGAGACCGCGACTTCGAGGCACTGGGGAGACGATGGAGCAACAAGGTGCGGAACTTGTGTATCCAGATGGAAGAAAGATCGTGGATTTTAAGAATGTAAATGCAGCAGTACAAGAAATCCTAGGCATTGACTGGGTGCAGTACAAGCAGATTGCGATGATTGCCCAAGGGGAATTCTTAAAGCTACTTACAGCGGATTCTAGGGAACGAGGCGACATTCTTAGAAATGTATTCGGAACGAAGATTTATGAAGAAATCCAAGAGCAGTTAGCTGCAATGGCAAATGCGCTGCGTTCGGAATGTAGCAAGATTTCCACCTCGATCTTTGAAGCGTTTAAGGGAGTAAGCATTCCGAGAGAGTATGCAGGGTATGGGGAATTGCAGAGCATGCTGTCTTCCGGGGATATCTATGAGGTAGAAGAGTTACTCGGAAAGTTAAGTGCCTTTATCAAAGAGGATAAGGAGATCTTCTCAAACGAGCGTCAGCAGTACGAGGAACTAAAGGCGGAGATCGATGCCCTTACGAAAAAGATTACAGAACTTGGTCAGGTGAATGCCTTGTTTGAAGAGTTAGAGAAGGCAAAGAGCTTACGGGAATCCTTACAGGCAAGAAACGAAGAATTCGTAGAAAAGAAAACGAAAATCGAGGCAGCAAAAAAGGCAGTGTATTTCATTAAGCCGAAAGAAACTGCATACATCCAGGCGAGAACTGGGCATGCACAGTTAGTACAGCGTGAAAAGCAAGTGGTAGCGCTAAGAACACAGGCAGCAGGTGAGTACGAACAAAGCAAAATGGCAGTAGAGGAGGCGTCCCTTACACGTCCGAGAATCGAAGAACTGGCAGTGCTTCTTGGCAAACGAAAGGAGGAAAGAGAACAGTATGCGCTTGTGGAAGCAAAGAGACTAGAGAAGCACCAAGTAGAAAGAAAGATTGCGAATACAAGCAACGAACTTCTTCTGGAAGAGGCGGCCATCAAGCAAAAAGAGGAACAACGCCTTCAGATGGAAACCTATCTTGAAGAAAGCAAGCAAGCCGAAGTACAGGTAGCAAATACAAAGGCGTCCCTTGCACAGATGGAAAAGGAAGTAGAACAAGTAGGCAGCTTATTTGCAGCAATTACAGAGCTCTTTGCAATCGAAGAACGCCGCAAAGGAGCAGTCGAGGCATTTCTAGCCGCAGAGCATGCGTATAAGAAGGCAGCCGAGACATATCAGCAGGCAGAATCCTGTTATTTGAAAGAGCAGGCAGGAATCCTAGCTTCCGTATTAGAAGAAGGAGCCCCTTGTCCTGTTTGTGGTTCGACCTCTCATCCAGACAAAGCCGTTCTTAGCAAGGACACGGTATCGAAAGAAGAATTAGACCGTTTCAAAAAAGTAGAACAGAAGGCGCATGAAGCGTATACGCAAAGGGCAAATGTGGCACAAAGCGTAAAGACGGAACAGGATGTAAAGACGGAAGCGGTAACGAAGGAATTAGCACTACTATTTGGTACCGAAGTAGAGGTGTCGGAAGAGACAAAGGAACAGGTGAAAGAAAAGCAAACCTACCTAAAAGCAGAGAAGGAAAGCAAGCAAGAGACATTGCGTGCCTTAGAGAGCATGGTAAAGGAAAGAGAACAAGTTCTTGCTAAGAGAGACCAGATTGTAAGAGAGTTAGAAGAAAAGACCCTCTCTCTAACGGCAAAGAAAGAGGAAAAGAGCCAGACAGAAGCGGCACTTGCTGGACTAGATGCCATGATTGCTACGATGGAGAAGGGATTATCCTTTGCATCCATTGAGAAATTTGAAGAGGAATATGAAAAGGAACAGCACGAACATCGTCTGTTAGAGCAACGCCTGACACAAGCAAAGGCAGTGCATGACCAGAAGAAAGAAGCAATGGATAAGTCTGTGACAATGAGTGAAGAAGTGCATCTTCAAAAAGAAGCCGCAGCAGCAAAAGAACTTGAAGCGAAAGACGATTATGAGGCAGCGCTTTCTGAGCAGAAATTTGCATCGGAAGAAGCGTATCGCACAGCAATCCTTCCAGAAGCAACCGTACAAGCATTAGAGCAGGAAGTAGAATCCTATAAGGAGTCGTTAACGAAGAACCAGCAGTCCATCGAAGACATTTCCGCTCGCTTAGAAGGAAAGGAAAAAGTTCCGATTACCGTTTATGTACAGCAGAAAGAAGAAAAGCTTGCAAAAAGCAAGGAACAAGAGGATGCACTGCGTGTGAGATATGCAAGAATCAATCAAAATGCAAAGGTTGCCAAGGATGTGGCAGCAGCCTACCAAGCGCATAAGGCAAAGACCGATGAATTTGCAACTTTAGACTTATTATCGAAGACGGCGAATGGAAACCTTGCAGGAAAGGCCAAACTTGCCTTCGAGCAATATGTACAAGCGTTTTATTTTGAACAGGTATTGAGGGAAGCGAACAAGCGTCTGATTAAGATGTCCAGCGGACAATACGAGCTATTGAGAAAAGACGATCCAACGAACCTAAGAAAGGCAACCGGATTAGAATTAGAAATTATGGATTATTACACAGGACGTCCTCGTTCTGTAAAATCCTTAAGTGGCGGAGAATCCTTTAAGGCAGCATTGTCCTTAGCCTTAGGATTAAGTGATGTAATCCAGAGTTATGCAGGTGGAATCGAAGTGGATGCGATGTTCGTAGATGAAGGATTTGGCTCTTTAGACAGCACATCCTTAGAACAGGCAATCAACACATTAAATACCCTTACGACAGGAGACCGCCTAGTAGGCATTATCTCCCATGTAAGTGAATTAAAAGAACGCATCGATAAGCAGATCTTATTAGAAAAAACGATGCAGGGGTCTCATCTTAAGCTTCGCTTAGATTAATCCCATTGAACGTAATAGGAAGATCCAACCAGTGAGCGTAAATGCGCTTAAGAATGTAGTAAGCACGATGACACTAGATGCCAACGTCCCGTCATTGTCCATGTTTTCCGCCATGATATAGCTGCTTACTGTAGTTGGTGATGCAAGCATGATTAGTAAGGCTACCAGTTTTTCATCTCCAAATCCAAACATGCTGGCAAATGGAATGAATATGGCTGGTAGGATTACTAGCTTGATTAACGAAGCAAAAATGGTAGGCTTAATCTTTGCGAGTGCCTTTCTTCCTTCAAAGCCAGCGCCAAGAGCGATTAATGCCATTGGTGTTGCAAGGCTTGACACGCTTTTGACTGTCTTCGTAATCATGACAGGAAGCGTGATTCCAGAGAGGGAGAACACAAGCCCGACCACGATACTAAGAATGATTGGATTCTTAGCGATGTTGATTAGGGAGCTCTTAATCTTATGTCCAATGTTTGTATCCGACTGTGTGGAGTTTGCTTCAAAAGTAAGTACAAGAACGGAATATACATTAAATAATGGAACCGTTCCGATAATCATAAGAGGAGCCATGCCAGAAGTTCCATACATATTTTGAATGAAGGCAACTCCTAGAATCGCGGCACTGCTTCGGAAAGAGGCCTGCACGAAGGAACCGATGATAGATTTGTCTTTGATTAGAAGTTTAGCAATCCCCCAGATGCTAAAGAAAGCGATTGTAGTTGCGATAGCGCAAAATAACACGTAGCTAGTATCCCATTTGTCTCGGATGTCAGCGGTTGAAATATCAAGAAATAATAGAGCTGGAAGTGCAGCATTGTAGTTTAAGGCATTGGAATCCTTTACGAATTGTGGCCCTAACATATTGATTTGTTTTAAAAAATAGCCTAATACCATGACCAAGAAGATTGGCACGGTAGAATTTAGACTAAACAGTAAATGATCCATGGTAAATTAACTCTCCTTTTTTTTCTACCACAGATTTTATAGCATTCAAAATCGACCGTCAATACTAACATATTGTAGAAACTAACATCAACATAACGTTGAAATGAGAAAAAAAGGGTGGTAGAATGTGATTATATGGACAATTTTGTATGAATAGAAAGGGAGAAATAGAATATGGCAATTTTAGTAACAGGCGGTGCTGGTTATATTGGTAGCCACACATGTGTTGAATTAATAAAAAGCGGTCATGAAGTTGTAGTAGTAGATAACTTATGCAACTCTAGTGAAGTTGCACTTGAACGTGTAGAACAACTTACCAATACAAAAGTAAAATTTTATAAAGTAGATTTATTAGATCGCGAAGCGTTAACAGAAGTATTCGAAAAAGAAGAAATTGAAAGCGTAATTCACTTCGCTGGTTTAAAAGCAGTTGGTGAATCGGTTGAAAAACCATTAGAATACTATCATAACAACGTAACAGGAACATTAGTATTACTTGACGTAATGCGTAATCATAACTGTAAAAACATCATCTTCAGTTCTTCTGCAACTGTATATGGTAACCCACATACAGTACCTATTACAGAAGAGTTCCCTCTTTCTGTAACGAATCCTTACGGAAGAACAAAACTTATGTTAGAAGAAATTCTACAAGATGTTTATAAAGCGGATAACGAATGGAACGTAGTACTTCTTCGTTACTTCAACCCAATCGGAGCACACGAAAGCGGTATTATCGGGGAAGATCCAAAAGGAATTCCAAACAACCTTGTTCCATATATCGCACAAGTTGCAGTTGGTAAATTAGAATGCCTTGGCGTATTCGGTGATGATTATCCGACTCCAGACGGTACAGGCGTACGTGATTACATCCACGTAGTTGACCTTGCAATCGGACATGTAAAAGCACTTAAGAAATTAGAAGGAAAACAAGGCGTTTCCATCTACAACTTAGGTACAGGAAAAGGATACAGTGTATTAGAAGTATTACATGCATTTGAAAAAGCATGTGGAAAGACTTTAAACTATGCAATCAAGCCTCGTAGAGCAGGTGATATCCCAACATGTTATGCAGATCCTAAGAAAGCAAAAGAAGAATTAGGATGGGAAGCAGCTCGTGGCATCGACGAAATGTGCGCTGATTCTTGGAGATGGCAAAGCAACAATCCAAACGGATACGAAGCATAAGAATGAATTAGGAAGAAAGCATGAGATGATTTGGCATTTCATGCTTTTTTTACGCGAACAACGAGCCAAAGTCATGCTTGTATGACCTTGGCGACTGTCGCGATAACGAGAAGAATCTCCTATGCAATAAAAAACGCCCTAGATTATTGCTTGTTAGCTTGGTATATATCGGTTATAATTGTGAAAGATAGTTACATATAGGAGGTATGTGTGTATGTATAGGAAGAATCTCGGAGAGCAGATTCGTGATATTGTAGAAGATGCTGTAGATTCGTGTGACTTTCACGATTTAAATAATAAAATAAAGAGTACGGCAGATCGTGCAATTGATGAATTCAATCGAGCGACGGAACGTTTTCAATATAATGGCGGAGTATATCGGGATGCGAAACGACAACAGCGTTTCGAAAATAGGGAGTATCGAAAAGAACAACGTCAAGGTCAGCCATATGGACAAGGGCCATTTTATCAGAGACCTGGATATGATTATGGCCAGAGCCGTTATCAGAATGTGGAGAAAAGCTTTACGGCTCCCCGTCCACCAATAATCAAGAGAGCATCAAGATATCAGCTCCCTGGAAGTATAAGCGGCGTTCTATATACGGTATTTGGAAGTATTGGAACTGTAGGATTCGGTATCGCTTCTGTAGTACTTGCTGCTGTTTCAAGAGGACTTGGAGGCTGGAATCCCGTACTTCCGATGCTGAGTACCATTTTTGGAATAGTAGCTACAGGTTCTGCTTTGATGTTAGGAGCAGGGATATATAAGAATAACCGTATTCGCCGTTATAAGCGATATGATGAAATTATTGGTCCAACGAATTATTGTGAAATTAAGAGATTGGCAGACGGAACGGGAAAGAGTAAGAAATATGTGCTTCGTGACTTGAGAAAGATGATTGCATTAGGCTTTTTCAAGGAAGGCCACATTGATGAGGCAGGAAGCTGTATTATGTTAGGCAAACACACGTATGAGCAATATTTGCTTGCGATGCATAACTATAGGCAACGCAAGGTGGAAGAAGAGAAGAAGGAAAAAGAGAAGCCAAAAGAACTTGATCCAGAGCTTAAGAAGGCAATGGAGGCTGGACAAGACTATATTGATAAGATCAAACGAGCAAACGAACGAATTCCAGGAAAGGAAATCAGTGATAAGTTATATCGATTAGAGGATATTATCAGCAAGATATTTATTTGTGTAGAAAAACGACCAAATAAGTTGCCAGAGATTCGAAAGTTTATGGAGTACTACCTTCCGATTACATTAAAGCTAGTAAATGCCTATAAGGAATTTGATGCACAACCAATTCAAGGCGAGAATATTAGTAAATCAAAGAAAGAGATTGAGGATACGCTAGATACGATCAATACTGCATTTGAAAAATTATTAGACAGTTTATATGAGGATGAGGCAATGGAAGTTTCATCGGATATTTCTGTGTTAAATACACTATTTGCACAGGAAGGACTGACAAAGAAGGATTTTGAATTAAAATAATGCTATATGAGGAGGAAACTATAGTGAATGAGAACGAGCCAAAACTAGAACAGCCAGTACCAAGCCTTACGTTCGATCCATTTGGAGAAATGGAACAAAAACAAGAAGTGCCTAGCATGGTGAAAGAACAACCAAAGCCAGCAGAGTTTGATGATTCTATGTTATCACCGGAAGAAAAGAAGATGGTAGACCAATTCTCTTCTCAAATCGAATTATCCAACAGCAATCTAATCCTGCAATATGGAGCAGGGGCCCAAAAGAAGATTGCAGATTTTTCGGAAAATGCATTAAATAAGGTAAAGACGAAAGATCTTGGAGAGATTGGAGAAATGCTTACTGGCGTAGTAACCGAATTAAAGCAATTCAATGCCAATGAGCCAGAAAAGGGTGGATTTTTAGGATTCTTTAAAAATAAATCAAATAAGATTACAGCCATGAAGGCAAAGTATGAAAGTGCGGAGGAAAATGTAAATAAGATTTGTAAAGCACTAGAATCCCATCAAGTACAGCTTCTAAAAGATGTTGCAATGCTTGACAATCTATATGAGGTCAATAAGACGTATTTTAAAGAATTATCCATGTATATCCTGGCAGGAAAGAAAAAACTTCATGAAGTACAGACAAAGGAGCTTCCTGCATTAGTAAAGAAAGCAGAACTTTCTGGCCTTCCAGAAGACGCACAGGCAGTGAATGACCTTACAAGCCTATGCAACCGTTTTGAAAAGAAACTTCATGACTTAGAGCTTACTAGGATGATCAGTATCCAGATGGCACCGCAGATCCGTTTGGTACAAGGCAATGACACATTGATGAGTGAGAAAATCCAATCTACCATCGTAAATACGATTCCATTATGGAAGAGCCAGATGGTATTGGCACTTGGTGTAGAACATTCTAGACAGGCAGCAGAGGCACAACGCCAAGTAACGGATATGACCAATGAACTGCTTCGTAAGAATGCAGAAACATTAAAATTAGCAACGATTCAGACAGCACAAGAGTCAGAACGAGGCATCGTAGATATGGAAACGTTAAAGATTACGAACGAGTCCTTGATTTCTACATTGGATGAAGTGCTTCGTATCCAGACAGAAGGAAAACAAAAACGTAGAGAAGCAGAAGCTGAGCTTTCTCGTATGGAAAATGAATTAAAACATAAGCTATTAAATCTTCATTTGAATGGACAAAATGGCAGTAATCAATAAAAGGGGATTGAAAAATTATCCTTTTTAGATATAATAATCATGCACACTGTAGAGAATTGGAAAGGAGAGTTTTTATGGGAGTTGGAATTTCAATGTCATATGTACATGGGGCATATCTGATGAGTCCTCATATGACGAGACCTTCAAATCAAGTAAATAAAAATTCTTTTGGAAGATTGATTAACAGTTATTATGGAAAGCATTCCTTATTTAAGAAGACATTGGCCTGTTCGAACTCTTCTTCCTTATTAGAGCTTAATGAAGATACGAAAGCGTTGCAGGCATCTGCGACGAAGTTGAAACAGGAAGCAGACCTGTATAAAGCAGAGAATCAAAAGCAATTAGAGGGAACGATCAAAGAGTTTGTAAAAGAATACAACCAAGTGGTGAAGTCTTTTGCAGAAATCGAAAGTAAGGAGCTCTGTCAAAAAGGCAATATCATTCGAGAGAATGTAAAGACGAAAAAGGAAGCATTAGCCGATATCGGAATCCAATGTGAGGAAGATGGCACACTTACAATCGGAGAAAGCGGTCTAGATTGTACCGATATAGAAGCAATCAAAGAGGTGCTCCAAGGAGAGCGTGGATTTGCGAGCTATGTAGGGAAGAAGGCTGAGACAATTGGAAAAGAAGCATTATCTTTGCTTGCTCCAGCTCCAAAGTTTTATGGAGGAAGTGGAAGCATCCAGTATCTAATTCATTCAGGGACGCTATTTAGTACCTGTTGTTAATCGATAAAAAACGAGCCATGTAGGAAACTAGTTTCTACATGGCTCGTTTTTTTATCTTATTAGCAATCAGCGTCTTTTACGCTATCAAATTCTTCTTGGATTTCTTTGCTTGGTTCTTTATCAAGTAAACTTACGATTACGATTAGTAAGCTTGCAAAGATAAAGGCTGGTAACAGGGAGTAGATGGAGAAGATTCCACCTAACTTGCTAATCCATAAGGACCACACGATGGAAAGAATACCGCCGCCTACCATACCAGCGATTGCCCCTTTCAATGTCGTACGTTTCCAGAATAGGGAGAACAGTACTAAAGGACCAAAGGCAGCACCAAATCCTGCCCATGCATAAGAAACTAATTCAAATACAGAACTGTTTGGATCCCATGCAATTACCATGGAGAATAAAGCAACAACAAGGATTGTAGCTTTGGAAACAAATAAGATTTGACGGTCTGTCGCATCTTTTTTAAAGATTTGTTTATAAAGGTTAGAGCCTACAGAAGAGGAAACCATTAATAATTGAGAGTCAGAAGTACTCATCGTAGCTGCTAAGATACCAGATAACACGATACCTGCGAAGACTGGAAGCAAGAATGTGTTAGTCATTAAGATGAAAATGGTTTCTGATTGGTCTTTTGTTCCTAGTGTAGGGATAAGTCCTTGGTGAGATAACGCATTTCCAACGAAACCGATGCAAGTAGCGACCATAAGGGAAATTACAACCCAGATCATAGCGATTGTTCTAGATTTTTTAATTTCTTTTGAGTTGTTAATGGCCATGAAACGAATCAATACGTGCGGAACACCAAAGTAACCAAGTCCCCAAGCAAGGCCAGAGAAAATGTTCATAAAGCCATAGCTTGCTTTCCCACCAGTGGCGATGTCATATGTGCTAAATGCATCTAGGTAGCCTGGAAGTTGTTTTGCATTGTCGATAACAGCGCCAACGCCACCAGCTTTTACGACACCTACTACTAAAATGATGATAATGGAAAGACTCATAAGAATGCCTTGCACGAAATCGCTAGTACTTGCAGCTAAGAAGCCACCGATAAAGGTATATGCAACGATAACTAAACCACAAATAATCATTGCTGTATGGTAATCAGCATTGAAGATACTATTGAATAGCTTTCCGCATGCGGAGAAACCACTTGCTGTATATACCGTAAAGAATACGATAATCATAATAGAGGAAATGGTCATTAAGATATGCTTTGTATCTCGGAAACGATTACTGAAGAAATCTGGAATCGTAATGGAATTGTTAGCAACTTGTGAATATTTACGTAGTCTAGCTGCAATTAGTTTCCAGTTTAAATACGTACCAATAATTAGACCAACAGCAGTCCAGCCAGCTTCTCCGAAGCCTTTTAAATAGGCAACCCCAGGAAGTCCCATTAGCAGCCAACTGCTCATGTCGGATGCTTCTGCACTCATTGCAGTTACCCAAGGGCCTAACCCCCTGCCGCCAATAAAGTAGTCATCGGATGTCTTGTTCTTATTGCTGTAATAGATACCGATACCAATGACTAATGCCATATAGGCAGCCATAGATAATAAGATTAAGTAATTCATAATATCCTCCTGTCTTAATTTTAAAATCTCATTACATAGTGTACTATATAGTATATTTATAAGCAATACTAATGAGAATAGACTTTTTAGTGTACAAATGGAAAAAAGTTGTTATAATAAACCTATGTCGAAAAATGGAGGAATTAAATATGAAGTTTAAATTTGCGCATAATAATTTCAATGTATTAGATTTAGAAAAATCCCTAGCATTTTATAAAGAAGCATTAGACCTTTCTGAAGTTCGCCGTTTTGAGCCAGAAGACGAAAGCTTCATTCTCGTATATTTAGGCGATGGAGAAACTCCTCATCAATTAGAACTCACTTGGTTAAGAGACCGTACGGAAGCTTACAACTTAGGAGAAAATGAATTCCATCTTGCATTTGAAGTAGAAGATTTCGATGCTGCTTATGAAAAACATAAGGCAATGGGATGCATCTGCTTTGAAAATAAAGAAATGGGAATTTACTTCATTACAGATCCAGACGGTTACTGGTTAGAAATAATTCCAGCAAAATAATAAAACAGCCCGATTTCAGAGTCGGGCTGTTTTATTATTTTTGAAGAGTTTCTGTGATTTCAGCAACATACATTGTATGATAGTTGCCATTTGGATACCAACGGTTAGGAAGCGCTGGATCAAGGAAACAATTAGGTGACATTTCTTGTTTGTAAAGAGTTTTTGCTTTTAGCACAAGTCTTGCTTCTTTGAAGTATGGAATATCATCTTCTATTAATGTAAGTCCCGCAATTTTGATTTTATCTTCATCTCGTCCGGAAGCAGAGCCTAGATAGCTAAGCATCTTTTTATATTCGGAAGGAAAGAAGGAAAGAGAGAATGCATTCTCCTTATCCATAAATTCTTTTGTATATCTAGATTCACGAACCACTACGAACACAACTGGTTTTCCCCACATAATACCGAATCCACCCCAAGAAGCAGTCATCGTATTTGCAACGCCGCCAGTTTGGGCAGTCACTAAAAACCAGTCTTTTCCGATTGCACGAAATGTATTATCGGATATGGATTCTGGTGTGATAGGTTGAAATGAATTCATAATCGTCCTCCTATTTAAATGTAATTTTGACATGTATATCTTATAGTAACATAAACAAAAAGTAAATTAGTATTCGTAAATTTTTGAATTTATCTCCAGTTGACAGAAAAGAGGTAGGAGGCGTATAATTTAAAACGTAAATGATAGTTATTATCAATAAGAAAAAGCGATTGAAAGAGTTACATAGAAAAGCACACATTGAATCGCAAGCAATAGAATGAAAGTATGAAAATAGAATGGAAAGAAGGCAGGAATCAGTCATGACATTAAGAGAGGGAAAGATTGGAGAAAGCTATCTTGTAGAAAGTTTGTCCCTAGAGAAAGAAACGGAGTTCCGTTTACAGGCACTTGGGATGACAATTGGTACTAAAATCGTAATTTTGAATAATAAGAGAAGTGGCGCAGTAATATTTAAGGTAAGGGGAACAAGGCTTGCAATCGGCAAAGAGTTTGCGGAAGCAATCCGAATACAGAGGGAGGCATAAGATGAAACAGGAATTAAATGTTGGGTTTATTGGAAACCCTAATTGTGGTAAGACAACGCTATTTAACGCGTACACTGGTGCAAAGTTAAAAGTGGCTAACTGGCCGGGCGTTACCGTAGAGAAAAAAGAAGGTGCAATGAAATATCATGACCATCATTTCAAGTTGGTGGATTTACCGGGAATCTATAGTTTGACATCGTATACGATGGAAGAAAAGCTTTCAAGAGAGTATATCATGAGCGACCAGGTAGATGTAATCGTGGATATTGCGGATGCATCCAGCTTAGAACGTAATCTTTACCTTGCACTTCAATTGATCGAGCTTGGAAAGCCAGTCAACCTTGCGCTTAATATGATGGATATCGTGGAAGAAAGAGGAATGGAAATCGACTTACATCGTCTTCCAGAAATGCTAGGCATTCCTGTCATTCCGGTATCGGCAAGAAAGAAGACAGGGCTAGATATCTTGATGCATACGGTGGCACATCATCAGAAAAAGATCAGACAGTATTCGTTTGAACACCATCATGCAACATTGATCCGATGCAATGACAAAAGAAACAAGCATGAAGAATATGCAATGGTATACAGCGATGAAATTGAGGACAAGATTGACCAGCTAGAAGTTCTAGTTCGAAAACATGATCCAAGTCTTAAAAATTCCCGTTGGTATGCCATCAAGTTATTAGAACAAGATTCGGAAGTACAAAAGACATTAGGTTTAGATGTCTCAAGTATTGTAGATAGAAGTTATGAACAAGAAATCATCAAACAAAAATATGACTTTATTGATGAAGTCATTGAAGAATGTGTGGTAAACAAGGCGAAGAAAGAGGCAAGCACAGATAAGATTGATGCTGTCTTAACAAACCGTTATGCAGGAATTCCTATTTTCCTAGGAATCATGGCAATGGTGTTCTTCCTAACCTTTACCGTAGGGGATTTCTTGAAAGGATATTTTGAAGTATTCTTAGAGTATTTTTCTAGTGGTGCAGCGGACCTGCTTACGAACATAGGGGCAGGTGAAATGGTGACGAGCCTAATCGTAGATGGAATCATTGCAGGCGTTGGGGGGATTTTAACATTCTTACCAAATATCTTTATTTTATTCTTAGCACTTGCCATCTTAGAAGACAGTGGTTATATGTCTCGTGTGGCATACATCATGGACGGCCTTATGGGCAAGCTAGGATTAAGTGGACGAGCATTCATTCCAATGTTATTAGGATTTGGATGTTCTGTTCCGGCAGTTATGGCATCTCGAGCTTTAGAAGATATGAAAGACCGTAGAAAGACGGTATTGGTCACACCATTTATGTCTTGTAGCGCAAGACTTCCAATCTATGTATTGTTCTCGGACGTATTCTTCCCAGAACATGCAATGATCGTGGCATATTCTATGTACGTGATTGGCTTAGTGATTGCTATTCTGATTGCATTAGTGATGAAATGTTTCGAAAGAAAGAAAGCGGTACGTACGCTTTTAATCGAATTACCAGAATATAAGACTCCAAATGCACATACGATCTTCATCTATGTATGGGAGAAAGTAAAAGATTACTTAACAAAGGCTGGTACGACAATTTTCGTAGCTTCCATCATCGTATGGTTCGTATTAAACTTTGGTCCAAGCGGAATGGTTGGAGAAAATGTTTCAGACAGTTTCGGTGCATCTATTGGTAAGTTCCTAATTCCAATATTAGCACCTGCGGGAATCGGCTTATGGCAAATCGGCGTATGCCTCATTAGTGGACTTGCAGCCAAAGAGGTTGTCGTATCTTCCTTCTGTGTATTATTTGGAATCAGCAATATAAATTCCGATGCAGGAATGACGACATTAAAGGCAACGTTACAAGGATATGGATTTGGTTCCATCAATGCGTATGCACTCATGATCTTCTGTCTGCTATACACGCCATGTATTGCGACATTAGCAACCGTAAAGAGAGAGCTGCATTCTACGAAATGGATGGTTGCCTCCGTAGTGTTACAGTTATCCGTGGCATGGGGCGTGGCAACGTTGTTCTATCAGCTAGCAAGCATGTTTATGTAAGAACAGTAAGTAAAAAGAGGTGAGCACATGGAATATGTTGTTCCTTGCATTCTCCTTCTTCTGATTTTTCTCTATGCGGCATTTGTAATTCGAAGAAGAATTAAGAAGATGAAACGAGGAGAGTTTTGCGATTGCGGCTGTGGAGGGTGTCCTTCCGCCAACAAATGCAAGAAAACTTATAAATAAAAAGGATATTTTTGCTTTTTGTCTAATATTATTATTAGTATAGGTATGTTTACAGAGAAAGGGGGCGTCTTGATGCGACAAGAGCCACACTCTCTTAGCCTGAGACAGAAGCAGGAACTAAGAGAGCATAAGTACTTAAGTCCTTATGCTTCTTTTAGTGATAGGACATTAGGGAGGGAGAAAGAGGAAGTACCATGTGATATCCGCACTGCTTACCAAAGAGACCGAGATCGTATTTTGCACTGCAAGGCCTTTCGAAGATTGAAACAAAAGACACAGGTGTTTTTAGCCCCGACAGGAGACCATTACCGGACAAGGCTTACCCATACCCTTGAGGTGGCGCAGATTGCAAGGACGATTGCAAGGGCATTGGAGTTAAATGAGGATTTGGCCGAAGCGATTGCACTAGGGCATGACCTCGGGCACACGCCATTTGGACATGCTGGCGAGCGTGCATTAAACCGGGTCTGTTCTGAAGGCTTCGAGCATAATATTCAAAGCATACGTGTGGTAGAAATTCTAGAGAAAAGGGGACAAGGACTGAATCTTACAAAAGAAGTCCGAGATGGAATAAGAAACCATCAGACAGGCAGTTTGCCATCCACGTTAGAGGGGAAGGTGGTAAGGCTGTCTGATAAGATTGCGTACATAAACCATGATATCGACGATGCAATTCGTGGAAAGATCATAAGAGAAGACGAGATTCCGCTGGAGTACAGAAAGACATTAGGCTTTAGTGTGAAAGAACGGCTAAACTGCCTCATTCATGACATTATTGCCTCTAGCGAGGGAAAGAATGAAATCTGCATGTCGGAGGAAATACGAAAAGCAATGTTTGAGTTACGTTCCTATATGTTTGCCAGCGTGTATACCAATCCGATTGCAAAAGGACAGGAGGGGAAAGCAGAGCATTTAGTAGAGGAGTTGTATGAGTATTACATTACCCATATTCATCTGTTGCCAGGGGATTATGTGGAGCTGTTAGAGACCAGAAGGGAGTCGAAAGAGAGAATCGTATGTGATTACATAGCAGGGATGTCGGACCGATTTGCAATTATGAAATTCCATGAGCATTTCGTACCCAAGTTTTGGAGTATATATTAAGAAAAGCATTTGAAGAATTTTTGTAAATGGTATATCCTATATAGTGTCAAGAAGTACAAAACAAACACTATTTATGCATAAATTCCAAAGTTTTGAGGATGTTAGAAAAGGAATTTAAATAGTGATGTCGAATATAGAATGAAAGATAGGGAGGACATATGTATTATCCGGAAGACATTGTAGAAGAAGTCCGTCAGAGAAATGACATTATCGATGTCATCGGCAATTATGTAAAGCTTCAGAAAAAAGGAAGTTCATACATGGGTCTTTGTCCGTTTCATAATGAAAAGTCACCATCCTTCAGTGTAAGTGGCCAAAAGCAGATGTATCATTGCTTTGGCTGTGGTGTAGGCGGAAACGTCTTTACCTTTGTGATGGAGTATGAAAACTATAGTTTCGTGGAGGCACTAAAGATGTTAGCGGAGCGTGCGGGAGTTAATCTTCCAGAAGTAACGTATTCGGAAGAAGCGAAACGACAGGCCGATTTAAAAGGGCAGCTATTAGAAATCAATAAGCAAGCGGCCAAATATTATTTTTATCAGTTAAAACGTGAGCAAGGTGCCCATGCATTAGAATACTTAAAGGGAAGATCACTTTCTCATGAGACGATCGTGAAGTTTGGACTTGGATATTCCAATAAGACAAGCAATGACTTATACCAATATTTACGAGGGTTAGGATATGACGATTCCATTTTGCGTCAATCAGGGTTGATTACGTACGACGAAAAACGAGGAATTTACGATAAGTTTTGGAATCGTGTCATGTATCCAATCATGGATGTCAATAACAAGGTTATAGGATTTGGTGGTCGCGTCATGGGAGAAGGTACGCCGAAGTATCTAAACTCCCCGGAGACGAAAGTGTTCGATAAGAGCCGTAATCTATATGGGTTGAATTTGGCAAGAACGTCTAGAAAGCCGAATATGTTGATTTGCGAAGGGTATATGGATGTCATTGCCCTTCACCAGGCAGGATTCAACAATGCGGTTGCCAGTCTTGGAACTGCATTTACCGGATTACAGGCAAACCTGTTAAAGCGATATACGGATGAAGTATTGATTACGTACGATTCCGATGGTGCAGGCACGAAGGCGGCGCTTCGTGCGATTCCAATCCTAAAAGAGGCAGGTCTTAGCACGAAAGTCATCAATATGAAGCCGTACAAGGACCCAGATGAATTTATCAAGGCACTTGGGGCAGAAGAGTTCCAGAAACGAATCGATCAGGCAGTGAATAGCTTCTATTTCGAAATCGAAGTCCTGGAACGAGAATTCGATATGAATGATCCAGAATCTAAGACGAAATTCTTTAATGAAGTTGCAAAGAAGATGCTTGTTTTTAATGATGAATTAGAACGAAACAATTATATCGAGGCAATTGCGAAAAAATATCATATTGAATTTGATAATTTACGAAAATTAGTAAATCGTTATGGCGCACAGCTTGCAGGAACCAAATATGTGGAAGAGTCCTATAACCAAAACAAGAAAAAGTATAAAAAAGTAGAGGATGGAATCAAGGAATCACAGAAAATCCTTCTTACTTGGCTCATTGAGGATGTACAGTTATTTCCTCTTGTGATGCCGATAATCGGAGAAGACGATTTTATCGATCCGCTCTATCATACGGTGGCTAGCATGTTGTTTTCCCAATATAAGGAGGCAGGAATGGTAACCCCAGCAAAGATCATTAATCACTTTGAAAGCAAGGAAGAACAAAGTGAAGTTGCTTCTTTATTTAATACGACGATTGGTGGCCAATTGAATGTCCAGGAAAAAGAGAAAGCGTTGAATGAAACGATTTATCGAATTAAAAAGAACAGCCTTGATACTGCGAGCCGGACAGTGACGGATATCAAGCGTTTGCAGGAAATTATTAAGGAACAGGCAGACTTACAAAAATTGCATATTTCTTTAAATCGTGGTTAGAATATTAAGAGCTTTAGAAAAGGATGGTAATCTATGAAAGAAAATGTTCAAAAATTTTCTGAAAAACTTCAAGAGTTGTTGGCGATTGCGAAAAAAAAGAAAAATGTATTAGAATTCCACGAAATTAATGATTTTTTTTCTGATATGGACTTAGATCCCATTCAGATTGAAAGAATATATGAGTATTTGGAGGCAAACAATGTTGACGTCCTTCGAATGACAGAAGAAGATGAAGTGCCCGTTATGGAAGATGACGAGTTAGAAAATATCGATCTGTCCATTCCTGAGGGAATCAGCATTGAAGATCCAGTTCGAATGTATTTGAAAGAAATCGGTAAAGTACCGTTATTATCTGCCGATGAAGAGATCACTCTTGCGAAACGGATGGCAGAAGGGGATGAAGCAGCGAAGAAACGGCTTGCAGAAGCGAATCTTCGTCTTGTTGTAAGTATTGCAAAACGATATGTTGGTCGAGGCATGTTGCTTTTAGACTTAATTCAGGAGGGAAATCTAGGCCTAATCAAGGCGGTTGAAAAGTTTGATTATACGAAAGGGTATAAGTTTAGTACCTATGCTACTTGGTGGATCCGACAAGCAATTACGAGAGCCATTGCCGACCAGGCAAGAACGATTCGTATTCCAGTGCATATGGTGGAGACTATCAATAAGTTAATCCGTGTACAGCGACAATTGCTCCAAGAATTAGGAAGGGAACCCCAACCGGAAGAAATCGCAAAGGAAATGAATATTCCAGTAGAACGTGTACGGGAGATACAAAAGATCAGCCAGGAACCAGTATCGTTAGAAACCCCAATTGGAGAAGAGGAAGACAGCCATCTTGGAGACTTCATTCAGGATGACAACGTACCTGTTCCAGCAGAGGCAGCAGCCTTTACGTTATTAAAAGAACAGTTGGTAGATGTACTAAGTACACTGACAGACAGAGAGCAAAAGGTTCTTAGACTTCGATTTGGTTTAGATGATGGAAGGGCAAGAACACTAGAAGAAGTCGGAAAAGAGTTTAATGTAACAAGAGAACGAATTAGACAAATTGAAGCCAAAGCGCTTCGAAAACTAAGACATCCAAGTCGAAGTAGAAAATTAAAAGATTATTTAGAATAAATGGGCGCTGTTGTAGATGCTGCAAAGGATCTACAACAACCCTTTTTCTTTATGTAGTATGGAGGATATATGCAGTTATCAAAACGACTAGAAGCACTTACTAGATTAGTCACGAAAGGAATGAGAGTAGCAGACATCGGTTGCGACCATGCGTATGTTTCAATCGAGCTATGTGAAAAGAACATTGCAAGCAAGGTACTTGCAATGGATATCAATAAAGGGCCGTTAATGCGTGCCACAGAGAATATCAAGGCAAAAGGATTAGCAGACCGCATCGAAACAAGACTTTCTAACGGAGCAGAGAAGTTAGAAGTAGGCGAAGTGGATGCCTTGCTGATTGCTGGTATGGGCGGAGCCTTAATGAGGAACATCTTAAGCAGCAGACAAGATGTAGTGGATTCCTTGCAGGAACTGTATTTACAGCCTCAGTCTGAAATCTTCTTAGTAAGAGAATATGTAAGAACTCATGGATTCGTAATCCAAGAGGAAAAAATGATGATTGAAGATGGGAAGTACTACGTAATGATGAAAGCAGTACGTGGTGAGACAAAAGAAGCCTCCCATCTATTTGACTGTTTTGGACAGTATTTATTAGAAAGAAAAGATGAAACGTTAAAACAATTTTTAGAGCATGAAATGCAAAAGAAACAAAGTCTATTAGAGCGCTTAAGTGACAGCCATAAGGAACGTTGCAAAGAGTTAGAAGAAGAGGTTTCATTGCTAAAAGGGGGATTAGCGTATTATGCAGATTAAGGATATCATAGCGGGATTAGAGCGTCTAGCGCCAAAGAACTATGCGGAGAGCTGGGATAATGTTGGTCTTCTTGTAGGAGATGGCGAATGGCCAGTAACGAAAGTAATGGTTGCCCTAGATGCGACAGAAGAAGTTATCGACCAATGTGTGGCTGGCAAAGTAGATTTATTAATTACCCACCATCCAATGATTTTTTCGAAAATCAACCGTGTAACGACAGGAGATTTGACTGGAAGAAAGATTGTAAAGTTGCTGGGCAACAAAATCGGATATTATGCAATGCATACGAATTTTGACGTATCCGTGATGGGTAGGGAAGCTGCCGCAAGATTAAACTTGGCAAATCCAAGGGTGCTTATGCCTACGGTACAAGAGCATTTTTATAAGGTTGTCGTATATGTTCCAGTAGATAGTGTGGAAAAAGTACGAGGAGCATTCCAAAAAGAAGATGCAGGACATATTGGAAATTACTCTGGCTGCATGTTTGGAACGGAAGGCGTAGGAAGCTTCCAGCCGGAAGAAGGAACGAATCCATATATTGGCGAAGTGAATGAAATGACATTTACAAAAGAGGTTCGTCTTGAAACAATCGTACGTCCAGAACGATTAAAGGCTACCATCGATGCGATGCTTCGAGCACACCCTTATGAAGAAGTTGCATATGATGTATATAGACTGGAAAACGAGGGCAATGTGGAAGGCATTGGTTATTATGGATATTTAGAGCGTGATATGGCGCTTGTAGAATTAGTGAAGGCTACGAAAGAAGCATTAGGAATCGAACACGTTTGGGTATGTGGGTCCCTTGGCAAGAAGGTGGCCTCTGTTGCAATTAGTCCAGGGTCAGGAAAGAGTGTGATCAAACATGCACTTGCTGCAAACTGCGATGTATTGATCACAGGAGATATCGACCATCATGCAGCATTAGATGCAAAAGAAGCAGGGTTAATGATCATCGATGCAGGACATTATGGAACAGAGCATCTATTTGTGCCTTATGTAAGAGAGTATGTAGAGGCGATTACAAAGAAACAGCTAGAAGTAGTAGAAGCGAAGGAAGAAGGTCCGTTTCAAGTACTATAAACAGGCATCTGCTATGCAGCATTAGGAAAGGAGCAAGTTATGGGAGAGATGATTAAGGTAGAAGTAAATGGTGTTATAAAGGAATATAAGGCCGGTACGACATTACTAGAAATCAGCAAGGAACATGAACAGGAATATGAACATGACATTATTCTGGCATTTGTAGACCATAGACTTAGAGAATTACCTAAAACAGTAGAGAAAGATTGTTGTGTTAGCTTCGTAACCACAAAGGATGATGTGGGGCACAAGACCTATGTAAGAGGGCTTACCTTGGTGATGTTACGAGCGATGTACCAAGAAATCGGAAAAGAGAAAATAGAGCGAATCAGTGTGGAATATTCCATTGGAAATGCTTATTATTGTGATTTGATTGCGGAGGAGCCGCTTTCCGAGGAACTGCTTGCGCGAGTGAAATCCCGTATGGCAAAGATCGTGGCGGCAGACCTTCCAATCGAGAAATCATCCATCCATACGGATGATGCGATGGAACGATTCTTCCGATATGGGATGTATGATAAGCATAAGTTGTTTAAATACCGCAGGGTATCCAAAGCGAATATCTATAACTTAGATGGATTTGAAGACTACTATTATGGATTTATGCCAGCCAGTACGGGTATCTTGCGGTACTTTGATTTAAAATTGTATGAAGGCGGATTCTTAATGATGTTCCCATATAAGGCAGCACCGACTAGGGTAACAGAGTTCCTTCCACGTCCGAAACTATTCGCCACGATGAAGGAATCCAATGAATGGGGCAAACAGTTAGAAATCGATACGGTTGGTGCGTTAAATGATGAGATTGCAGCAGGCGGAGCCAATGAGCTGATCCTAGTGCAGGAAGCGTTGCAAGAAAAGAAGATTGCAAAGATTGCAGAGCAAATATACGAGGCAAAAGGAAAGAAGTTTGTCATGATTGCAGGGCCATCGTCTTCAGGAAAGACAAC
>CALZJY010000004.1 GCA_945787925.1 uncultured Anaerosporobacter sp.
GACGGAGCAGCTATTAAGTTGTGAATTTGGAAGGCAAGTCAGTAAGAGGCTAGAGGAGGACAGTATCATCCAAGCGCAGATGAACCGTGCATCGCAGATCATTCAGCTAGATGCCGCAAGAGAGCAGCAGATATATGGAGAGGGAATCGGTGTGGCAGTGCTAGATACCGGAGTATATCCACATCCAGACTTGGTATATGGAGGAAACCGTATTATGGCTTTTTGCGATATCGTAAATGGAAGGAGATATCCGTATGATGACAATGGCCATGGAACACAGGCGTGTGATAGGCATTCCCAATAGAGTATAGTATAGACAAATTCGATAGAAAACATCGATAAGATAAGAAAAAGCTATACAAAATTTACCAAATTATGGTTGAGCTTGGAAAAGAGCTGTGATATTATATAAACATAGAACAACGGAAACGTTCCCGACAACGTTTCCATTAGAAAAAATAACCAAAGGCACAAGAGATTGGATATACAGAGCACACAAGAATTGAGGACTATTTTATAATTAAAGGAGAGAAAATTATGAAAAAAAAGATTGTTGGCATGATGATGATCTTAGCAATGGCATCCTTAGCAGCAGGCTGCGGAAATAGCAAGAAAACTTCTTCTGACAAGGGTGGAGCGGATAATGGAAAGGGGAAGATCTATTATCTAAGCTTTAAACCAGAGTCTGATGAGACATGGAAGAAGATCGCTACGGAGTACACAAAGGAAACTGGCGTTGAAATGAAAGTCGTAACAGCTGCAGAAGGTACATATGAACAAACATTAAAATCAGAAATCGCAAAAACAGATGCTCCAACGTTATTCCAGATCAATGGACCAATTGGTTATAAGAACTGGAAAGATTATTGCTTAGATTTGAAAGACACCAAGTTAAATAGCTGGTTGTTAAATAAAGATATGGCAGTAACGGATGGCGATGGCGTATATGGCATCCCATATGTAGAAGAAGGATATGGCATTATCTATAACGATGCAATCATGAAGAAATATTTTGCTCTACCAGATAAGGCAGTATCGATTAATTCTACAGAAGAAATCAATAACTTTGCAACATTAAAACAAGTAGCAGAAGATATGACGGCTAAGAAGGACAAGCTTGGCATCGACGGTGTATTCGCTTCTACTTCCTTATTAGCAGGCGAGGACTGGAGATGGCAGACACACTTAGCAAATCTTCCTATTTATTATGAATATAAAGACAAGAATGTAAAAGATGCAGATACATTAGACTTCAAATATGCGGATAACTACAAGAATATTTTTGATTTATATCTAAACAATTCTTGTACAGATGCAAAAATGTTAGGTGGTAAATCCGTAAATGATTCCATGGCAGAGTTCGCATTAGGAAAAGCTGCAATGGTTCAGAATGGTAACTGGGCATGGGGACAAATTTCCCAAGTACAAGGCAATACAGTAAAAGAAGAAGATGTTCACTTCCTTCCAATCTACACTGGAGTAGAGGGAGAAGAAAACCAAGGCCTTTGCATCGGTACAGAAAACTTCTTCTGTATTAATAGCAAGGCAAGTGAAAAAGATCAGAAAGCAGCCATCGACTTCGTAGAATGGTTATTCAGCTCTGACTATGGTAAGAAAGCCGTTACAAACGACTTAGGATTCATTCCTCCATTCAATACGTTCTCAGATTCTGAAAAACCAGTAGACCCATTAGCAAAAGAAGTTATAAAATACATGTCTGATTCGTCTAAGAAGAATGTAGATTGGAACTTTACTTCCTTCCCAAGCCAGACATTCAAAGATAACTTTGGTGCATCCTTATTACAATATGCACAAGGTCAGAAGAAATGGGAAGATGTTAAGAACGACATGATCAAAGACTGGGCAGCAGAAAAATCTGTAGTTGCTGCAAATTAGTATCTGACGAGGCGCTAGGACTCTGGCGCAGCGTGAACTGGTAATAGAAACAATTGAGGTTGGACTGGGGGTTTTCTCAAGATACGCGTATTCTTATGAGAAAAGTATTTTGGGTGGCCCCCATTTCTATACCTAAGGTGGAGAAAAAACATAGTATTTGGGTATTCATGGTGGCGTAGAAGGGAGAAAAACCATGCAAAAAGTCTTGAAAAAATATTTTTTAGTATTTACACTTCCAACGTTGATTGCATTTGCAATTGCGTTCGTTTTGCCATTTGTATTTGGCGTATATTTATCGTTTTGTTCGTTCCGAACAGTATCCGATACAAAATGGGTAGGGCTTGATAACTATATCAAGGCGTTTACAGTGAATAAGGAATTTTTTAATGCATTAATTTTTACGGTTAAGTTTGCAATCGTTTCTTTATTATCAATCAACGTATTTGCATTCTTATTAAGTATGGTATTAACAAGAGGGTTAAAAGGAACCAACTTATTCAGAACCGTATTCTTTATGCCAAACCTAGTAGGTGGTATCGTATTAGGTTACATATGGCAATGTATCATTAATGGCGTATTATCCAAATTCGGTACGACATTATCTTATAGCTCCTCTTATGGATATTGGGGATTGATCATCTTAATGAACTGGCAGATGATCGGTTATATGATGGTAATCTATGTGGCAGCATTACAGAATGTGTCTCCGGACCTTATCGATGCATCCAAAGTAGATGGTGCCAATGCATTCCAAAGACTTCGTTACATCACGATTCCTATGGTAATGCCTTCGATTACAATTTGTACGTTCTTAACATTAAGCAATTCCTTTAAGTTATTCGATCAGAACTTGGCATTAACTGCAGGTATGCCAGCAAAACAAACAGAAATGTTAGCATTAAACATTTACAACACGTTCTATGGAAGAATTGGATTTGAGGGTGTAGGCCAGGCGAAGGCAGTAATGTTCTTAATCCTCGTAGCGGCAATTGCATTGATCCAATTACGATTTACAAGAAGTAAGGAGGTAGAAGCATAATGACAAAGAAGAAAGCAGGAGATATCGCGTTATATGTACTATTGATTGCATTAGTATTGCTATTTCTGTTTCCAATCGCGTTCGTTGTCGTAAACTCCTTTAAAAGCAAGTTGTTTATTAGTAGCAATCCATTTGGAATTCCAAGTGGTGAGAGCTTTGCTAAGTTTGGAAACTATACCGAAGGAATTGAAAAGACAAACTTCTTTGGTGCGTTTGGATGGTCCGCATTCATTACGGTAGGATCCGTTGTTATGATCCTATTATTCACCTCCATGACTGCATGGTATATTACCCGTGTCAAATCAAAGGTTACGTCTTGTCTTTATTATATGTTCGTATTTTCCATGGTAGTTCCATTCCAGATGGTAATGTTTACGATGTCTAAGATGGCAGATACGTTACATCTCAATACTCCATGGGGCTTGATTATATTATATCTTGGATTTGGTGCAGGCCTTTCGATCTTCATGTTCTCAGGATTTGTGAAGTCAATTCCAGTAGATATTGAAGAAGCAGCATTAATTGATGGATGTAATCCAATTAAAATGTTTTTTGTGATAATTGTGCCAATTTTAAAACCAACGGTTATTACTGTCGCAATCTTGAATACAATGTGGATATGGAATGATTATTTGCTACCATATCTGACAATTGGCTTGTCCACGGAATATAAGACAATTCCTGTCGTGGTACAATATTTGATGGGATCTTATGGTGCAAAAGACTATGGCGCATTGATGGCATTATTAGTTTTAGCAATTATTCCAATTATTATATTCTATCTTTGCTGTCAAAAGTATATAATCAAAGGTGTTGTCGCAGGGGCAGTAAAAGGTTAGAAAAGGAGAGATTAGAGTGCGTGGAAGCGGAGTTTTATTACCTATTTCAAGTTTACCATCCAAATACGGCATAGGATGCTTTTCCAAAGAAGCCTATGAATTTGTAGATAAGCTAGAAAAGGCAGGACAGAAATATTGGCAGATCCTTCCCTTGGGGCCAACTGGATATGGTGATTCCCCATACCAGGCCTTATCTACATTTGCTGGAAATCCTTATTTTATCGATTTGGACCAGCTGGTAGAGGAAGGATATTTACAGGAAGAAGAGTTGGAAGCAGTTCAGACCGTAGAGGATGAAACACAAGTAGATTATGGAATGGTGTATACTACGAGATATGCATTGCTGGAAAAAGCGTTTCTACGTTTTAAGGAACACGTAGACGAGGAATTCTATAAGTTTGAGCAGGAGAACAGTTATTGGCTGCAAGACTATGCCTTCTATATGGCAGTAAAGAAAGCGCATAATGGAGTAAGCTGCTCAGAATGGGAGGAAGACCTAAGAAAGCATAAATTGGAAACGGTGTCTCGTTATGAGGAGCAGTTATCAGAAGAGATCTTTAGTTATAAGTTTCAACAGTATATGTTCTTAAAACAATGGAAGAAGCTAAAGGAATATGCAAATGACAAAGGAATCAAGATCATTGGAGATATTCCATTCTATGTGGCTTCGGATAGTGCAGATACGTTTTCCCAGCCATACTTATTTCAGTATGATGAGAATTATCAACCAGTTAATGTGGCAGGTTGTCCACCAGATGCGTTTTCTGAAGATGGACAGCTATGGGGAAATCCATTATATGATTGGGAATATTTAAAACAGACAGAGTACGAATGGTGGATTAATCGAATCAGACATTGCTTTGTATTATATGATGTGGTTCGTTTAGATCATTTCCGCGGATTTGAAGAGTATTACTCCATCCCAGCAGAAAATGATACTGCCAAACAAGGTGTTTGGAAGAGAGGACCTGGAATCGAGTTCTTTAAGACGATTAAGAGGGCGCTTGGCGATGTGTCCATTATTGCAGAAGACTTAGGATTCTTAAATGAATCCGTATACCAGCTAGTAAGGGAAAGCGGATTCCCAGGAATGAAAATATTGCAGTTTGCCTTTGACTCAAGGGAAGATAGTGACTATCTACCATACAATTATCACAAGAACTGTGTTGTATATACAGGAACTCACGACAACAATACAATACTTGGATGGTACAAGGAGATAGGAGAAGAGGACCATGCCTTATTGAAAGACTATTTAGCACTCGAAGAGGAACAGCTAAAAGATCTTCACTGGCATATCATCCGCCTAGCAATGGCAAGCGTTGCAAATTATTGTATCATTCCGATGCAGGATTATTTAGGACTTGGAGAAGAGGCAAGAATCAATACGCCAGGAACGCAGGGGATAAACTGGAAGTGGCGTATGGAAAAAGACGCGTTTACCGAAGAGTTAGTGAAGAAAATAAAACGCCTGACAGAGGTGTACGGGAGATAATCACCCTTGCATTGGTGGTCATAGGGGAAGATTATAAGCCTTATGAAAAAGAAATCGCTTGGTAGTTGCTAAGTGGAATCTTAGGATAGTTACGGTGAGAGTAAGAGGGGACTAGCATGGAGCAGATAACAATTAAAGACATTGCCAAAATATGTGGAGTAGGCGTGAGTACAGTTTCAAGAGCCATCAACAATCATTCGGATATCAATCAAGAAACGAAAGAGAAGATTCTACAAGTAGCGAAGGAACATAATTATGTGCCCAATAGCAGTGCAAGGAATTTAAAGAGATACGATTCCAAAACAATTGCTATTTTGGTGAAGGGAATGACAAACCCATTGTTCGGAACCATGCTGACAATCATGGAAGAAGAAATTAAGCGAAACAAATATGCATTGGTGCTTCGTTATGTAAAAGCAAATCAAGATGAGGTAGATGTAGCGATTGAACTAGAAAATGAAAGGCACTTGAGAGGGATTGTGTTTTTAGGAGGTTTGTTCAGCCATAGCGTGGAAAAGATCGGCCTGTTAGGGGTTCCCTACATTATCAGTACGGTAAGTGGAATCACGCAGGAAATAGATCGAAATACATATTCTTCTGTCGCAGTAGATGATCGGAAAGAGAGTTTTAAGGCAGTAGAATATTTGATTAAACAGGGGCATAAGAAGATTGCAATCATCACGACGTCCGAAGTGGACCAAAGTATCGGTTCTCTTCGACTAGAGGGATACTACAGTGCGCTTCGAAAGTATGATATTCCGATTCGTGAATCATTGATTGGCAAGATGGACGAGAAGTGCATGGAATATTCCTATGAGAATGGTTATGCCGTTATGAAAGAACTTTTGGAACGAGGCGAAGACTTTACGGCTGTATTTGCGATTTCGGATATTTTGGCCATTGGCGCAAGCCGTGCAATCGTAGAAACGGGGAAACGGATTCCAGAAGATTATTCGGTCGTTGGATTTGATGGGATTGATATGGCGGGGTACTATAATCCATCCCTTACGACGATGAGCCAGCCGGTAAAAGAACTAGCATATGAGACGATTCATATCTTGTTTGATGTGATCAAAGGAAAGTCTGGACATAAGCATGAAGTGTTAGGGGCAGATTTAACGATTGGAGAATCAACAAGAATGCTTGGGGAATCGGCAGTTTGCATCGGGAAATAGACAAGAAAAGGCAGTTTTGTTGTACGCGATATGCGACAGCAATGCTGCCTTTTGTCATATCTAGGGCGGGAAGTTCATACATATGTAATAAGGAGAGTCGTGTAGGCAGGTAGGATATGAGGCAGGAATATAAGTTAGTCCATAAGTTTCAGTCACAATCGGATCAAGAGAGGACAGAAAACCTCTATGAGCGGCTGTTAGAGCATAAACGCCATTTACAGCAGCTAGCAAAAGAGCATGAAGGAGACGAAGACGATGGCAGTAGCAGCTCTTTACATTAGGTTATCCAAAGAGGATGAAGAGAAGGCATATAAAGGACAGGAAAGTGAAAGCATTCTCAATCAGAGGGCGCTTTTGTTGGAATATGCCAGAGACCATGGATATGAGGTGTATGAGGTCTATGTAGACGAGGACTACTCTGGTTTATACGACACGGAGCGTCCTGCCTTTTACCGGATGCTGCAGGATGCAAGGAAGGGTGCATTTGATACAATTTTATGCAAATCCCAAACGCGTTTTTCTAGAAATATGGAGCATGTGGAGAGATATTTGCACAAGGAGCTGCCATTGTTGGGAATCCGGTTTATCGGCATTGTAGATGGCGTGGATACGGCATCCTTTGCAGGGAAGAAGGCAAGGCAGATCAATGGGCTTGTGAATGAGTGGTATTGTGAGGACCTTTCCGCAAATATCCGTGCAGTATTTCAAAAGAAGATGAGGGAAGGACAATACCTCTCGGCATTTGCTACCTATGGTTATCGTAAATCGGAGGAGGACCACCATAAGATCGTGGTAGATAAGACGGCGGCAGCCTATGTAAGACGAATCTTTACCTTATGTTTGGATGGGCACAGCGTCGGGAAGATCGCACAGATGCTTATGGCAGAAGGGATTCCCACTCCGTTGCAGTATAAGAGGCAGCAGGGGATGCGTTACCAGACGCCGAAGGGACAGTACAGCAATCAGGGTATTTGGAGCACGTCCACCATTAAGCGAATCCTTAGCAATCCTATTTATATTGGGACGCTAATTCAGGGAAGGGAACAGAAGGTAAGTTATAAGGACAAGAAAGTTATCGTTTTACCGAAGGAGGAGTGGCACGTTCGCCCTCATAACCATGAACCGATCATTGAGGAAGAAGTCTTTGATAAGGTACAGAAAGTATTAGCGTCTCGGAGAAAGTCCTTTGGTACGTATAAGGCACACACGATTGAAACGAACCTGTTTGCAGGAAAACTAAAATGTGGAGATTGTAAGATGTCATTATATAAATCTAGCACGAGTAGGAATAAGCAATATAACTATTATATTTGCCAACTTTACAAGAAGACAAAGGGAGCGAAGTGTAATCGGAATTCGATTCGTTCTGATGAGCTAGAAGACCTTGTATTAGAGGGAATCAACCAGTTAGCGAAGCAGTATCTTTCCAAACAGCAGCGAGGCTTCTTATTAGGAAATGAGGAGAATATGGCGAGGAGCAAGAAAGAGAGGATGAGGCTAGAGGTGGAACGGGGGCATGTCCTTCAGGCAATGAGCCAGGCGTATGTAGATTATGCAAGAGGTGAATTGACAAAGAAGGAGCAGCGGGAAATCCAAGGCCTGTTAGAGCAGTCCATGAGACAGATTGAACAGGAGCTTGCCATAGAAAAACAAAGGGAGGAAGCCAGTGAAGCAAAGAGTGAGGAAGAAGTGACGACACTCGATTATTACTTGGTACAGTCTTTGCTTGATACGATCGAAGTGAGTATGAAGGAAGAAAACGGACAGAGACGCATTACGTTCTTTTGGAGAATTTAGGAATTGCATCATCAAGCACATGTGTGTGGCATAATTGCAGGGAATGGACATGAGTCAGGAGGAGAATATGCAGGCATTGCTCCAAGGTGCAACATTATTGGAGTCAAGGTATTGAATCATAAGGGGAATGGAAATGTCAGCGATGTGCTTGCAGGATTGCAATGGGTAATCAATAATAAGCAGCGCTACAATATTCGTGTAGTGAATATCTCGGTAGGAACTACGTCATCGGATACGTATGACGAGAATTCTTCCCTTGTAAAGGGGGTAAATGCCGTATGGGATGCAGGAATCATCGTTGTCGTGGCAGCAGGAAATAATGGCCCCCGTCCAAAGTCCATTTCCACCCCAGGAATTAGCCGCAAGGTCATTACCGTAGGTGCATCCGATGATGACATCAGCGTTGAACTTTCCGGGAGCAAGGCAAAGGATTACTCAGGAAGGGGACCAACCAATGCATGTATCAAGAAACCAGATTTAGTAGCGCCAGGGTCTAATATCGTGTCCTGTAACGTGAATAAGCCACGAAGTGCATTTTCACTGTTTGGACCAAAGAGGGACTGCCCAATGTATACGATCAAGAGTGGAACATCTATGGCCACACCGATCGTTTCTGGGGCAGTAGCGTTATTGTTGTCCAAATATCCAGAGCTAACGACACAGGAAGTAAAGATGAAGATTAAGAATAGCTGCATCAATATGGGAGAGCCATGGAGCAAGCAAGGCTGGGGACTGTTAAATATTAGGGAGTTGATACGTTGAAAAATGGTATCAATTGGTTGAAATCATGACATATATCAACTATAATTAGCTATAACAAAAAGGGGACAATAAGGAGATATTATGTTTGATTTCAAAATTGACTGGAAAGAAGAATTAGGCATTGGGATTGAAGAAATTGACGAACAGCATAAACAGATGTTCCGAATTGTTAGGGATATAGAGCAATTGTTGGTTACAAGATGTATCGGCGTTCGTCCAGAACAATTATATGAGATTATAACGCAATTAAGGGAATATGTGTCCTATCATTTTTATTATGAGGAAGCATTGATGCAAAAGTATGGATATTCAAAATTGGAAGAGCATACTCAAACCCATCGAAAATTATTTCGTTATGTATTAGAGTTTGATCTTCCAGCATATGTTTCGCGATGATAAAGAAATGGGATTAGAGATTGCGAAAAAAATAAGGGAACAAAAGTAAGGGAGAATGGGTGATTATCCAGGTAATGGATAATCATCCGTTTTGTATATATATAGAAAAATATCTTTTCAAATTAATAAATATGCAAAAAAGAGTTGAAATGCATGCATATTTATAATATAATGCCTATTATCACATCAATTGAGCAAGGAATAGGAGATTTTCATATGACAGAACATAAAAAACTTTCAAATTACATGAAATTTATTCTGCCATCGTTACTAGGCGCTATTTTGTTTATCTTTCCGGTAAAACAAGATGGACAGCTTACAATACCGATTGCAGTTCTATCAAGTTTATTAAAAACGTATTTTGAACAGAACATAAGTACCATATTAACTACATTGGTGGTTACTTCTTTTGCAGGAAGTATTCTATTTAAGATTATAAAGAAGGTCACAAACGGAGCATGGACGAATCATGTGCCATTTTTAACTGCATTATTCGATATTAAGCCATTGGGGTTAATCATTCGTGCAATTAGTACAATCTATATCGTTATCGTGGCATACTTCCCACAATATGAAGTCATCGCGTCTAGTATGACAGGTGGCTTAGTATTCCATGACTTATTGCCAGTATTATTTACCGTATTCTTATTAGCAGGAATTTGTCTTCCCCTTCTTTTAAACTTCGGGTTATTAGAGTTTTGTGGAACGTTATTAATCAAAGTAATGCGTCCAATCTTCGGATTGCCAGGACGAAGCGCGGTCGATGCCATTGCATCTTGGCTTGGAGATGGAACGATTGGTGTTCTTATGACGAGCAAGCAATATGAAGAGGGACACTATACAGAGAAAGAAGCCTGCATCATCGGGACAAACTTCTCCTTAGTGTCCATCACGTTCTGCCTTGTAGTAATCAATCAGGTTGGATTAGGAAGCATGTTCTTACAGTTTTACCTAACAGTAACATTTGCGTGCATCATTGCGGCAATCATTATTCCAAAACTTCCACCGTTGTCAAAAAAACGTGACACGCTCATCGATGGTACGATTCCAAATGACCAAGAAGAGTTAGAAAAGGCAAGCTTTTCTTACGGTATGGAATGTGCGCTTAAGAAGGTGCACGGCGTAAACATGTTAGAAACCATCTTTGTAGAAGGGTTAAAGAATGTAATCGATATGTGGATCTGCGTAATTCCAATCGTTATGTTTGTTGGGACAAGTGCATTGATCGTAGCAGAATATACGCCGTTATTCACATGGCTTGGAATTCCATTCGTGCCAATCTTAGAACTTCTTCAAATTCCAGAAGCTCATGCAGCCGCACGTGCGATGTTTGCAGGATTTGCAGATATGTTAATTCCATCCGTAATGGTTGCCAACGTACAAAGCGAGCTTACAAGGTTCGTGGTTGCTGCGGTATCCGTATCGCAGCTAATCTATTTATCCGAAGTTGGAGCATTATTATTAGCATCTAAGATTTCAGTAAAATTAAAGGATTTAGTTGTATTATTTATCGAGCGTACGTTAATTACGTTGCCAATCATCGCTGTGATTGCTCATTTCTTATTTTAGTTAAGAAAGTGTAGAGTGTTGGACAATTATTCAAAAACTGCTATTTATTGACACTTATACCAAAGTTTGATAATATAAAACATCAAAGGAAAGGAGTAGTAAATATGCCAAAGTTAAATGAAAATTATTTGAATTTAAAAGAAAGCTATTTATTTGCAGAAATCGCACATAGAGTAGAAGCTTATACAAAGGCAAACCCAGACAAAAAGGTAATCCGTTTAGGAATCGGTGATGTAACGAAGCCTTTAGGGGAAAGTGTAATCAAGGCATTACATGAAGGTGTAGATTGTATGGCAAATCCAGAAACGTTTAAAGGATATGGTCCTGAAAAAGGATATGAAATGGTTCGTACTGCAATCGTAGATTACTATGAAAGAAATGGTGTTTCCATCGATGCAGACGAAGTATTCATTTCCGATGGTGCAAAGAGCGATACGGGCAATATCACAGAGTTATTTGATAACGATAACGTAATCCTTGTTCCAGACCCAGTATATCCTGTATATGTGGATACAAACATCATGGATGGAAAGAATGTTACGTATATCAATGGAACAGCAGAAAATAACTTCTTACCAATGCCAGACAAGAACATGCATGCAGATGTGATCTATATTTGTTCTCCAAATAACCCAACAGGTGCTGCATACAATCATGAGCAGTTAAAAGAATGGGTAGATTACGCATTAGCAAATGATGCAGTCATCCTTTACGATTCCGCATATGAAGCATTTATTACAGACCCAACCTTACCACGTTCCATCTTCGCGATCGAAGGTGCAAAAGAATGTGCAATCGAATTCTGTTCTCTTTCTAAGACAGCAGGATTTACAGGTACAAGATGTGGCTACACAGTAGTGCCGAAAGATCTTAAATTCACATCCAGCAATGGTGCAGAAATGTCGTTAAATGCAATGTGGACTCGTAGACAGACTACAAAGTTCAATGGTGTTTCTTATATCGTGCAAGCAGGCGCTGCTCAAGCCTTTACAGAAGAAGGCATGGCAGAATGCAAACAAAACATTGCATACTATCAAGAAAATGCGAAGATCATTGCAGAATGCTTAGCGAAAAAAGGAATCCGTTATTTTGGTGGCGTAAACAGCCCATACATCTGGTTTGAATGTCCGAACAACATGGATTCCTGGACATTCTTCGATTATTTGCTAACAAATGCTGGCGTAGTAGGTACTCCAGGTGCAGGTTTCGGTAATAACGGAAAGAACTATTTCCGTTTAACTTCTTTTGGAAATCGTGAAAATACAATAGAGGCAATGGAACGTTTCGATCAATTGTTTTAGTTTGGACGTGTCCATATAAAAGGAAGCAGGAAGGAGAGTGAGAAATCGCTCTCCTTCTTTTTTTATATTGTATTGACACGTTTGCACTTGACTTTACTGATTTAAAGTGTTAATTTGTTAACAAGCAATCGTTTTCTACTGGTTAAAAAAATACATTTGACAGCCCTTTCATTTTTAACTAGGTAGAAGGAAGCAATCATACGCAAAAAAGAAGCAGTCACTGTCTGACGGCTTCTTTTTTTTGCTTTTTCTGATCGAAGAAATAAGATGAAAATTATAGAAAAAGTGTATAATCAGCCCTCCAAATGCAAATTACTAATTGTGTTAATTTTTGTCTTTATTAAATTGTATTAGAAAGAGAGGTTATGCCAGTGCAATTCTTTAATCAGACAGCCTTGACGGGCAAAAACAATAGTAGATTAAAATCTACAGTACCAACCAATCGTGAAAGCACAGCAGCATGGAGCGACTATGAACGCACAATTGCAAAAAGCGAAGTACCAATCCCTGCAGCAGAAGGGGTAGAAGAGGCAAAAGATTGGGTAGATAACGGAAGCAGATTATAAGGAGGCAGCAGTATGGGAAAAGTAACGATGACAGTGGATGGTAATACTGCAGCTGCTTATGTCGCATATGCATATACAGAAGTTGCAGCTATCTTTCCAATCACACCATCTTCACCTATGGCAGAGACTGTAGATGAATGGGCAGCACAAGGAAAAACAAATATCTTTGGTGAAAAAGTTGATGTAGTAGAAATGCAATCCGAGGCAGGTGCAGCAGGCGCCTTCCACGGTGCCTTACAAGGAGGCGCATTGACAACGACATTTACGGCATCTCAAGGATTACTACTTATGATACCGAACATGTATAAGGCAGCAGGTGAACTGTTACCAGGTGTATTCCACGTAAGTGCACGTTCCATCGCATCCAACGCACTAAATATCTTTGGTGACCATCAGGATGTTATGGCAGCAAGACAGACAGGTTGCGTGATGTTGGCTTCGGATTCCGTACAACAAGTCATGGACTTAGCACCAGTTGCACATCTTGCTGCATTAAAAGGACGTCTTCCGTTCATTCATTTCTTCGATGGGTTTAGAACTTCTCATGAAATCCAAAAAGTAGAAGGACTTGAGTACGAGGATTACGCAGCCTTATTAGATAAAGAAGCACTAAAGAAATTCCGTGAAAATGCATTATCTCCAAATCATCCAGTTACAAGAGGAACGGCACAAAATCCGGATATTTATTTCCAAACAAAAGAATGTGGCAACCCATTTTATGAGGCTATGGTTCCGATCGTAGAGGAATACATGGACAAAGTAGGGCGTCTTACAGGAAGAAAATATGGCCTCTTTGATTACTATGGCGCAGAAGATGCAGAAAACATTATTGTTGCCATGGGATCTGTAAATGAAACGATTGAAGAAGCAATTGATTTCTTAAATGCAAAAGGCGAAAAGACTGGTTTAGTCAAAGTACATCTATATCGTCCATTTTCTGTAAAACACTTTATGGAGAAAGTACCAAAAACAGTAAAACGTGTTGCTGTATTAGACCGTACGAAAGAACCAGGATCTATTGGAGAACCATTATTCCTTGATGTTTGCAGTGCGTTTGAACAACAAGGCTGCGCGGCTCCAATGATTATCGGAGGACGTTTTGGTCTCGGATCCAAAGATACAGATCCAAGCATGATCCTACAAGTATTTGAGAATCTAAAACAAGACCAACCAAAGAATCGTTTCACACTTGGTATCAATGACGATGTAACCAATACGTCCCTTCCATGTGGTGGATGTAAGTTCACACCAGTAACAGAGATGAAGGCTTGTAAGATTTGGGGACTTGGTTCCGATGGTACCGTTGGTGCAAACAAACAGGCAATCAAGATCATCGGAAATGAATCGGATTTAAATGCACAGGCGTATTTTGAATACGATTCTAAGAAATCCGGCGGGATCACGATTTCCCACTTACGATTTGGAAAAGGCAAGATCCGTTCCACATACTTGGTACAGGATGCGGATTATATTGCATGCCATAACCAATCCTATGTGACTCATTATGATATGGTAGCGGATTTGAAACAGGGTGGAATCTTCGTTCTAAACTGCTTGTGGACGAAAGAAGAGCTAGAGAGTAAACTTCCTGGAAGCATGAAACGAGAATTGGCAAAGAAACAAGCGCAGTTCTATATCATCAATGCGGTTAAGATAGCAGAAGAAATTGGACTTGGAAACCGCATCAACATGATCATGCAAGGAGCGTTCTTCAAGTTACTAGACATTCTTCCAGAAGACGTATATGTCAACAGCTTAAAATCTACGATTACTAAGATGTATGGCAAGAAGGGAGAAAAAGTCGTAAGCATGAATCATCAGGCAGTGGATATGGGCATATCGGCAATAGAGAAAGTCGAAATCCCTGCTGAATGGGCAAATGCTCCAGATGATTGCAACTGTGTGGACCATTCTGTAGAAGAGCCTGAGTTTATCCGTGATATCGTTCGTCCGATGGAACACTTAAAAGGAAACGACCTTCCAGTCAGCGCATTCAATGGTCGGGAAGATGGCACGTTCCCAAATGGAGTCTCAGCATATGAGAAACGTGGTATTGGTGTCAATGTGCCAGAATGGATCCTAGAGAACTGTATCCAATGTAACCAATGTTCCTTAATCTGTCCACACGGATGTATCCGTCCATTCTTGCTAGATGAGTCAGAAGAGCAGACAAAACCAGAATCCTTTGAAACGAAGAAAGCCAGTGGTAAGGCATTTGAAGGCTTACAATATAGAATACAAGTCAGTCCAATGGATTGTACAGGTTGTGGAAACTGTGCAGATATCTGTCCAGCAAAACCAAAAGCACTTGTTATGAAGAAACTTGAGACTCAGATACCAGAGCAAGTAGACAACTGGGCATATGCAGTAGCCGATGTCAAAGTAAAACCAGATCGATTAACTGGCCATACGGTAAAAGATTCTCAGTTCAAAGAACCAATGTTAGAATTCTCTGGTGCTTGTGCGGGTTGTGGAGAAACTCCTTATATCAAACTCGTAACCCAATTATTTGGTGATCGCATGATGATTGCCAATGCAACGGGATGTTCTTCTATCTGGGCAGCAAGTGCTCCAAGTACTGCTTATACAGTAAACCATGAAGGCAAAGGTCCTGCTTGGGCAAACTCTTTATTTGAAGATGCTGCAGAGTATGGTTTCGGTATGCATCTTGCAACAAAACACATGCGCGATCAGATCCAACACATTATGGAACATTTGATGACAATGAATATCGATGCACAGTTAAAAGAGCTATTTGCAGACTGGATCCAATATAAAGAAGATGGTCACGTATCCAAAGAAGTTAGTGATAAAGTAATGCGTTATCTGCACCAGTATCAGACAGCTGACGATGCCATCAAAGTTAAAATTGAAGAACTGTTTGAATACAAAGATTACTTTGTAAAACGTTCTCAATGGATTCTTGGTGGAGATGGATGGGCATACGATATTGGTTATAGTGGACTAGACCAAGTATTATCTTCTGGTGAAGATGTCAACATCCTTGTGTTCGATACAGAGATCTATTCCAATACGGGTGGTCAGGCATCCAAAGCCAGCAGCGATTGCCAAATTTGCAGCTTCAGGTAAGAAATCAGGTAAGAAAGACCTTGGCCGTATGATGATGTCCTATGGAAATGTTTATGTTGCACAAGTTGGTATCCATGCGGACAATAATCAATTGTTAAAGGCTATAACCGAGGCGGAAAGCTATCATGGACCATCCATCATAATCGCATACTCTCCATGTATCAGCCATGGTCTAAAAGAGGGTATGGGACGAAGCATGGAATGTATTAAAGAAGCAGTAAAATGCGGTTATTGGCATTTATACCGTTACAATCCAGAGCTTAAGAAAGAAGGAAAGAATCCATTCAAATTAGATTCCAAAGAACCAACTGGTGATTTCAGAGAATTCATTATGAAACAGGTTCGTTACAGCGCATTGGCAAAACAATTCCCAGAACAAGCAGAAGAATTATTTGCACGAGCTGAGATTCAAGCAAAAGAACGCTATGATACGTATAAGATCTTAAATGATTTACAATATGGTGAAGAATAGAGAGAAAAAGCAGGGTGTGTAGGCGCCCTGCTTTTCTTGATGTATAGGGTAATCCTATTGGAGGACGAAAAATAATAGAGTATAATGTAAATAAATCAAGAAATACAGGAGGTACATATGAAAATTGTTATACTAGAAAAAGAATGTTTAGGAATCGATGTAGATTTTTCTCCCTTATATGAATTGGGGGAAATTATAAGTTATGGGGACACGTCCTATGAACAGATTGAAGAGCGTCTAAAGGATGCAGACATTGCAATAATCAACCGATGCCGTATGGAAGAGGCGACGCTTAAGAATGTGGAACGCTTAAAGCTCGTCTGTATTATGGGAACCGGAACGGATATGATCGATGTGCCTTATATGAAGGAAAGAGGAATCCAAGTTTCTAACGTGCGTGGATACTCTACATATTCGGTAGCACAGCATACGTTTGCGATTCTATTCTATGTATTGGAGCATTTACGGTTCTTTGATGACTATGTAAAGCAAGGGAAGTATGTAGAAGGACTGCAGCAGACGTATACGGCAGAACGACAGTTTACACAGATTGCAGGAAAGACATTTGGAATCTGTGGTCTTGGCACGATTGGAAAGAAAGTTGCAGACATCGCCAGTGCATTTGGTGCAAACGTCATCTATTATTCCACAAGCGGCAAGACCGTAAGCGATACTTATAAAAGCGTGAGCTTTGAGGAATTATTAGAACAATCGGATATCATCAGCATCCATGCGCCTCTTACGGAGCAATCGAGAGGGTTGTTTGATGAGGAGGCTTTTGCCAGAATGAAGAAGACGGCAATCCTAGTCAATACGGGAAGGGGAGCCATCGTAAACGAAGACGCATTGGCAAAAGCCTTAGTCGACGGACAGATACAGGCAGCTGCAATCGATGTGCTGGTAAAAGAGCCAGCAAGCAAGGAGAATCCGTTATATGCGATTAAGGATTCAGACCGCTTGTTCATTACACCTCATATTGCCTGGGCCGCAAGAGAAGCAAGGCAGCTTGTGATAGAAGAAATGTGTGAAACGATACGAACTTTTTATGATGGAAAAAGCAGAAATGTTATTTGGTAAATTCAGAGCGTAGAATCGAGTAAAGATCGATGGAGACGATGCCGAGGTCATTCCAATACATACCTTCCCGGATCGTTCCTTCATGAGTAAATTGATTGCGTAGAAGCACGCGTTTGGATGGTAGGTTTTCTGCGAGAACAAAAGCTTGTACGCGATTGATTTGCGCAGTTTCAAACAAGAAGGTAAGAGCGAGGTGTACTGCCGTTGTGGCAATGCCTTGTCCCCAGTAGGACTCATTCAGCATATAGCCGATGGTAACCATGTCGACTTCCTTGTTGAAATTAAATAATTCAATCAAACCAATCAATTTATAAGGCGAGTGTTTTTGATAAATGCCCCAATAAATAGCCTTTTTATGGTTGAAATCTCGTTCAAACTGTGTAATCATATTATAGACGACAGCTTTATTTTTCTTTGCTCTAGAGGAACTGTATTTATAGAGTGCTTCGTTACTACATATTTCGAAAAGGTCATCTAATTCTGCTGTAGTAATTTTACTAAGCACATATTTATCAGACTGGATTTCAGGAAACTGATTAAACATCTTAGATTCGTTCATATAAAACCTCCTAGTAGTGATGTTCTCCCAATCTAACTACTATTATAAAGTATTAAGAGAATAAAGCAAGATGTATTACCATGTATTGCATATGTGAAAATTGTAATTTTCTGCTATAATGGAACATGTGTCACAATTTAATAGCTTGCGAATTGCACGAACGCGATATGTAAGCAAAAACAATTAAAAGATGGAGAGTAAGTATGTTAAAAAAACTAGTTCAAAAAAGCATGATATTGCTTATGGTCCCATTTTTAATGTGTATAAGCATTAATACGCCATTAGTAAAAGCAGCTGTAGACACTTCAAAGATTGATGCCGCTCAATACAAGAATGTTGGTATTACGACAGCGACTACACTTAACGTGAGAGAAAAACCGAATACAAGCAGTAAGATTGTTGGTAAACTTTCAAAAGGTAATGCTGCAATCGTAAAATCCAAAAGTGGTAATTGGGCCAAAGTAACTTCTGGTAATGTTTCCGGTTATGTTTGTACAGATTATTTAGCAATTGGTACTAAGGGATATCCTTATTATGACCAATATGCTACAAAATATGTAACTGTTACAGCATCGTCATTACGTGTTAGAAAAAGTAATAACACAAGTTCATCAATCCTTACAAATGTAACAAGAGGTCAATCATTCAAAGTACTTGGAGAGAAAAAAGGCTGGGTAAAGATCACAGCGAACAAGAAGACTGGCTGGGTATCTGGTGATTACGTAAAACATACGTATAAGTTTTCTTATGGAAAAGCAGTAGCGTCAAGCTCAAGTTCAAATTCTGGATCCTCCTCAAGCAGTAGTTCTACTACAAAGCCTACAACTTCTAAAGTTACAGGAAAACAAGTAGCAGACTATGCAGTACAGTTTGTTGGTAACCCATACGTATACGGTGGAACAAGCTTAACAAACGGTACAGACTGTTCAGGATTTACCCAATCTGTGTACAAACACTTTGGAATCAGTCTTCCAAGAACATCCAAAGCACAATCCACATATGGAAAGAAAGTAAATACTTCTGATATCCAAGTGGGAGATTTAGTGTTCTATGCAAAAAATGGAACAGTAAACCATTGCGCGCTTTACATTGGAAATAACAAAGTAGTACACGCAAGTAGCCCTGAAACTGGCATTAAGATCTCAACGTATAATTATCGTTCAGTATATGCAGTAAGAAGAGTTTTATAAAATTAATAATATAAGAAAAAAGAAGATACTACATGTTTCCCAGTGTAGTATCTTCTTTTTTTGCATGCTTTGTGCGATTTGAATCATTATTTAAATACAGTACCAGATTTTCCGCGTACTGCAGATTTTGCTTTCTTTAAGTTGGCGATGATTGCCTTATGTTTTGGATCTACGGATACGAAGCTTGCAGCGGCTTGTACTTTAGGAAGCATGGAGCCGGAGGAGAAGTGGCCTTCTTCAATTAGCGCTTGTGTTTCTTCTAAAGTAAGTTCGTCTAATCCTTCTTGCCTATCTGTACCAAAGTGTTTGTATACTTTGTCTACGCCAGTAAGGAATAGAAGGGTGTCTGCATCTAAAAGTTCCGCTAATTTTTCACTTGTTAAATCTTTCTCGATAATCGCGCTTGCGCCTTTTAAGCGGGCACCTTGTTGCAATACAGGGATTCCACCGCCTCCACATGCGATTACGATTTGATTTGCATCAAGAAGAGCCTTGATGGCATCTAGTTCGTAGATGTCGATTGGCTTTGGAGAAGCAATGATACGACGGTATCCGCCTTCTTCTTTTACTACGTAATTTCCTTTCCGTTCTTCTGCTTTCGCTTCTTCTTCCGTCATATAACGGCCGATGATCTTAGAAGGGTTGTGGAACGCTTCATCGAATGGTTCGACACGAACTTGAGTGATGATAG
>CALZJY010000005.1 GCA_945787925.1 uncultured Anaerosporobacter sp.
AGGAAACAAGACGGTATTCCGTATCTATGATAAAGAGTCCGGTAAGATCAAAGCAGACCTAATCGCTCTTGCCGATGAGACATTCTCTGAAGACCAACCATTGCTACTCTTCGATCCAATCAATACATGGAAAAAGACCTATTTAAAACCTGGTACCTTTACTGTACGTGAACTTTTAATACCAGTCTTCTTAAATGGAAAATGTGTCTATGAATCTCCATCTGTATTAGACATCAGAGAGTACTGCCAAACAGAGCTAAACACATTATGGGAGGAAACAAGACGTTTCGCAAACCCACATGTGGTACACGTAGATTTATCCAGTAAGTTATGGGAAATGAAAAAAGAACTTCTTGATAACTTCAATGCAGAACAATAATAGAGACAAAGAGAGCCCCCTTACGAAGTCTTTCGTAAGGGGGCTTTTTCAGTGCCTTTCTATCTCTTTCCCTTAAAACTTCCATAAGTTTTCCCTTTTCCAAAACTAGATTTTATGTCGTTTTATGGTATAATTCATATGAAAAGGAGGGACGCTGTTTGAAAAAGAAATTATTTGTCTTTTTATGTCTTGTTGTTATGGGCTTCGTTTCCTTCCGTGCTTTATTTTTTAAAAATGGTCCAACAGACCTCTCCAACCATTCTCAAGACTGGTATGAGTCCGAGTCGTCTGATGACCAAAAAAATAACCAACACAACCTATCTTCGAAACGCCCTAAAAAGCCTTCTACAACAACCGATACTACAATACGTAAAGGTAATGTAGAAATCGATCGAACTCCAGATAGCTATACCGTACTAGTAAATAAAGAATATGGTCTTCCCGAAGACTACGTTCCTGACGACCTCGTCGTTCCGAACATTTCCTATCCTTTCTCTTACTATGACGAAAAGAAATTATTACGAGAAGTACCCGCAGCTGCATTAGAGGAGCTCGTTGTAGCCGCTAAGGAAGACAACGTAATCCTTAACGGAATAAGCGGATACCGTTCCTATGCAAGACAAAAAGCAATCTATCAAAACAACATCAAGACGAAAGGTCTTGCACATACGGAGCAATATTCAGCAAAACCAGGATACAGCGAGCATCAATCTGGCTTATCTATTGATGTTAGTGCTCGCTCGAATAACAATGCTCTCACAGCACGTTTTGGCAGTACAAAAGAAGGGATTTGGCTTGCAAAAAACTGCTATAAATACGGGTTTATCATCCGTTATCCAAAGGGAAAAGAGGCGATTACTGGATACTCTTACGAACCATGGCATATTCGTTATGTCGGAGTAGAACTAGCAACGTATTTGACTAAAAACAATCTGACATTAGAAGAATACTACGGCTATGAGCCAAAAGCTACGATTGCCCCATCTAAGACAGACCATAAGGATGTGGATCAAAAAGAGGACGACACTCATGACTTAGAGGACGTACCGACTGCTACTCCTAAGGTGTATAAAGCGACAAAAGCGCCTACGAAGACGCTCGCTCCAACATGCACACCAAAACCTACGAAAACGCCTGCACCACCTAAGGTAACTTCTACTCCAGAGCCAGTGCCTACTTCAGAAGCAGTGGCAACAAAGAAACCGGAGCCAACGAAACAACCTACGGAAGCACCTGTAGTGACAAAGAAACCGTCAGCCACACCAAAGCCAACGCAAACTCCTGTCGCTACTGTAAAACCTACGATTACTCCTACAGAGCGCCCGCAAAAGCCAGCGCCTTCTGTAGAACCAGAGGATTCTGATTCTTCTGATAAGAATCCTCCTTCCGAGGAATCGCCGGCACAAGAATAAACCAAAAGCCCATGGCAAATACTAGATTAACCATTTTTATTATGATATAATGAAGTGGCTAATCTAGTATTTTTTGTATAACGGAGGAAAACTATGAGAACTATACTAGTAATCTTGTTTCTAATAGTCTTTGCAATCATTAGCATTCCTTTATATGTTGTAGAATATGTCATTGGCAAATTCAGCCCTGAGAAAAAAGTCGCGACTTCACAATTCATTGTGACACGTGCCTTACGATGTATTCTATTTTTAAGTGGAACGAAAATGACAGTAAAAGGACTTGAAAACGTACCAAAGGATACTCCTGTGCTATATGTAGCAAACCACAGAGGGTATTTTGACATTATCGTTTCTTATGTGACAGTACCAACCCTTACAGGGTTTATTGCGAAAAAGCAAATGGAAAAGGTGCCATGCATCTCTAGATGGATGAAGAACCTAAACTGTCTATTCTTAGACCGCGATAACATCCGTGAAGGATTAAAGACAATCCTACAAGGTATTGAGAATATAAAAAATGGATACTCTATGTTTATAGCACCAGAAGGCACAAGAACTCCTGGGAAAGAGATGCTTCCATTCAAAGAAGGAAGCTTCAAGCTAGCAGAAAAGTCTGGATGTCCAATCATCCCGATTGCCATTACAAACACAGAGGCATGTTTTGAAAACCAATTTCCTTGGATTAAGAGTGCAAACGTAATCATTCATTATGGCGAACCTGTATCTATGAAAGAACTCGATAAAGAGACAAAGAAACGCATTGGCGCCTATGTACAGGATAAAATCAAGACGATGCTTGATGAAGATGAAAAAGAACTCAACTAGGAGATTTTTCTATTTTCTTTTATGTAAGAAAATGCTACAATAAAGACGTTAACAACGGAAAAAAATATAACTAAGGAGGTACATACATGGGAACATTTTTCATGGTACTCGGAATAATCATTGTAGTAGCTGCGATTCTACTATTTGTTTTATACAAAGTCGGCTCTAAAATGCAAAAGAAAAACGAAGCTGCTCAAGAACAAATGCAAGCACATGCACAAGCAACTTCTCTATTGGTAATTGATAAAAAACGGATGAAACTTAAAGATGCAAACCTTCCACAGATGGTAATTGATCAAACACCAAAATATCTTCGCCGTTCTAAAGTACCTCTAGTAAAAGCTAAGATTGGTCCAAAGATCATGACATTAATCTGTGACGAAAAAATCTTCGAACAGATTCCAGTAAAAAAAGAAGTAAAAGCTGTTCTTAGCGGTATCTACATCATGGATGTAAAAGGGCTTCGTTCTGGTTTAGAAGCAAAACCTCAAAAACAAGGATTCTTCAAACGTATGAAAGACAAAGCTTCTAAGAAAGCTTAATTCATAGAAAAGAGGCATCCGAATCATTTGATTCGGATGCCTCTTCTTTTTATTCTTCCATCGGTACCAGCATGCCTTGTTCCCTATTTTCTTTATTCTCATACCATTTCATCGTAACCTGATCTCCAATCTGGTACGCATCATACATTCCCTTGCTATAGAACGTATAGGAACAATTCTTTTCTTCATATGTAACAACTACCTCATAACGATCGTTATAGGCAAACTCCTCTTTCTTATGGTTCTTTCGATGTCTTGAATAATAGTAATAATAATGACGTCTATGGCTGGAAGATTTCTTTCTGAAGCTGCTAGAACTACCCGACTTCTTGCTCTTCGACTTTGAATTTGACTTCGAACTCGAGCGTTTCGAGCCTCTAGAACGCTTGCTGCGGCTCCTCGTCTTTGTCATGATGATTCCTTCTTGTGGTTCTTCCTCCGTCTCTTCAAAGCTTACCGTCGGAGTCGCCTTCTTATCCCTCTTGCTTACGACCACGCAGGAGACATCCTTCACATACTCATACCCATCTGGAATCTCACTGCCGGAACCACTCCCACAACCAGCGACCATGCATGCACAGGCAAACATCATTACTACTAGCCTTGCCACTCTCTTCATTCCTTATCCTCCTCCTTATTATCTTACTATATTCTCTGTCTCGGAACAATGTGTGTTCTGCATACTCTCGCACCTCTCATCCTATGCAGCAAAAAAGGCATTGCGGTTTGCAATGCCTTTTCCTTATTGTCTCGCACTTACTTTGATCTTAATATCACAATCGGATACATGAGATGCATTCACATCTAATGCATATTCTAAATTGACTAAAATCTCATCTTCAGATTCTACCACTTCTAGCTTTGTCGTATAAATCCCGATTAATAGCTCTCCAAATGGAGTGTTATAGTACGTCACGTTCTTCTTATCCTTTTCAAAGATCATATGCGTATTGCTAACACCTTTTTTGATGATGTCTACTTGATTGTCACTGATCTTAATCGTATTCTTTGTAAGCTTTCGAGATCCCATTTCTTCCATTGGAAGTTCTTCGTATAGAAGATAATGTTTGTCGTTCTTCTTATAATAGGTTCCTACAGAAATTACTTCTACGGCTTCCTCTTCGTTAATATCTAGCTGTAATCCGCTGATAGAAATTAACACTTCTTTTGTCATATACGTCCCTTTCTAGTACTGCTCTATATTAATATCCTTTGTTTCTTCTACTTCACAAGGAAGGATCGTATTGGCAAAGGATTTAAACTTTTCTGCACCATCGCTTACATAAAACTTATGTTTCACATATACACTGTCTTCATTTGCAAGCCCTTGTTCCTGCAATACCCCTCTTAGGCTGATTGCTGTCTCATAGGCTGGATTCACTAAGTTTACCTCGCTGCCCATGATTCTTTGCACGGTCTTGCGGATCAGTGGATAATGCGTACATCCAAGCACAAGCGTATCAATCTTTTCTTGCTTTAGTTCTTCTAGGTATCTTCTTGCTATCTCCTGTGTAACCGGATCCTCTAACCATCCTTCTTCTACTAATGGTGCAAACAACGGACATGCCTTGGAGAACACCTCGATGTCTCCGTTTAGATCATGGATATACTGTTTATAAATACCACTGCTAACGGTGCCAAGCGTACCAATCACACCTACACGGCCATTTACCGTAGTTTCGGCCGCTACCTTGGCTCCAGGCTTAACCACACCAAGCATCGGAATATCAAATTCCTCTTGAAGCGTTTCAAGCGCAAAGGCACTTGCGGTATTACATGCTACCACAACTGCCTTTACTTTTTTCGTTAATAAAAATTGGACAATTTGACGAGAATACGTGATAATCGTTTCCTTCGACTTGCTGCCATAAGGAACTCTGGCTGTGTCTCCAAAATAAATGATCGATTCGTTGGGAATTTGTCGCATGATTTCTCTTGCTACCGTTAATCCGCCAACTCCTGAATCAAAGACACCAATCGGAGCATTACGATCCATCGTATCGTTCCTCCTACTCTTGATATCTTGCTAAGCCTAACTGAATTAATTTTTCAACTAAACGTTCTTTGCTGAATCCTTTATTTTCCCAAAGCATTGGATACATGCTGATGGAAGTGAATCCAGGCATTGTATTGATTTCGTTGAACACGATATCGTTTGTTCCATTTTCAAGGAAGAAGTCAACTCTAGATAAGCCCTGGCCATCTACTGCCTTGAAGATACGCACTGCTGCATCTCTTACTTTTTCTTCTACGCCTTCTGGTAATTCTGGTCCAATGATTGTCTTGCTTTCTTCATTGTTATACTTTGCATCAAAATCATAGAATTCTGCTGCTGCTTTGATTTCGCCAATGCCAGATGCCTTTACGTCACGGCTTCCAAGTACCGCACATTCGATTTCACGACCAATGATTGTTTCTTCTACAAGAATCTTGCGATCATGTTTTGCAGCTTCTACTAAGCCTGTTTCAAGTTCTTTGCGGTCATGTGCTTTGGAAACCCCTTTAGAACTTCCTGCATTCGAAGGTTTGATGAATACTGGATATTCTAACGTAGCTTCTACTTTTGCTACTGCTTCTTCCATGTTATCTAATTCTTCAGCAAATACTCCAACGTAACGAGCTTGACGAACGCCTAATGTATCTACGATGATTTTTGTATATAATTTATCCATGGAAACGCTAGATGCCAATACGCCACATCCTACATATGGAATCTTAGATAATTCTAATAATCCTTGTACTGTTCCATCTTCCCCGTTTAATCCGTGTAATACTGGGAATACTACATCTACGTGTTGAACAGTTACCTGTCCGTCCTTCATTAATAGAATTCCTTTTTGGCTTGTATCTGGAGAAATAACTGCAGTTGTGTTGCTGTTTAACCATTCTCCCGATGCGATATCTTCCTGTTTCTCAACATGTAACCAACGGCCATCTTTTGTGATACCGATTAAGACCACATCATAAATTTCTTTATTAATATTTGTAATCACTGTATTTGCGGATACTAAAGAAACCTCATGTTCTGAAGACTGTCCACCAAATAATACTGCTACAGTTAATTTACTCATTTTTAAAATCCTTTCCATATCGTTAATATGCTATATTGTACCCTTTTTAGAGCTAATATTCAAGCCATCGGAACTTTCCAAAAATGTCGTATATATTGAAAAAAACCTTTTATAAAATCTTATGATTCTATAAAAGGTTTGGTTAATAGTATTTGCTAAAAGATATTACTTAATACGTCTGTAAGCCAGAAGTGATATTTGGTATCGATTGAAGCATATTCTTCTTCTGTCAGTACGTTCTTTAACGTATCCTTCGATTCGTCTGGTACGACGCTGTACGTTTCATTGACTGCACATAGGCTTGGGAACATTACGCACCACCAGTTCTTTCCCTTTGCCTGTCCAATTAATACGCGATATGCGTCGTATTCTCCCGCTGGAAAGGATAAGTCGCCATACTGTTTTACTGGAAACTGGACCTTTGCAAACTCGCTTGCTACTGGATAGGAATATCCATTGTCCCTTACTACTTTCGTTGCAATCTGACGGATCGTCTCATCTTCTCTTGCGAGCACTTCTTTGGCTTCTTCTTTCGATGTCACTCCTGAAAGCTTTCCTTGCATATAGGAGACGATCTCATCTTTCACTTTCAGCTTTACTTGCTGGTCTTCCTTCGAATCACTATTTGCAAGCACATGGAAACGGATGATTTCCTCCGCAATCTTCTGCTGCATCGACGCTTCTACCGTTTCCTTCCTGAATATAGATTTCATGAAGATCGCACATAACACGATGGCTACTACTGCCACAACCTTTACGATGTTGTTTGTTCGCTGTCTTTTTTGAAATAGTTCTTCTGCCTGTTTGATAAAACGATCTATTGGATTCATAGGATTCCCTCTCTTTGCTATGTACTAGATTCTAGGTAGAGTCTTCCCCTAAAAAACAAATCTAATCAGGCTGTTTTAAAAATTTATTTCTAGTTTTTGCAGCCTTAGCTAAATTCCATAACATAGAGTCCGATTATCTTGTCAAACGAAGTTTCTCTGTGTATAATTATGTATACAAAGTACAAAATACAAGTAAACAAAAGAAATTTTTTGTAAGAAAGGCTAAAAGATATGGATTCAATCAAATTAAAAGCTCTGGCAAAAATTAATCTGGGATTAGACGTTGTTGGCAGACGTCCTAATGGCTACCACGACGTTCGTATGATTATGCAAAGCATCTATCTATACGACAACCTAACGCTTACAAAAACGAATACGAACAAGATTACGATTCGTACAAACCTTGCGTATCTTCCTACAAACGAAAATAACCTTGTATACAAGGCTGCCAATCTTCTATTCCAAGAATTTAATATCAAAGGCGGACTTGCAATCAACCTAGACAAACATATTCCTGTTGCGGCTGGACTCGCTGGTGGAAGCTCCGATGCTGCTGCAACTTTGATTGGTGTAAATAAATTATATAATCTTGGATTATCAAAAAAAGAGCTTATGAAACGTGGCGTTACTCTTGGTGCAGATGTTCCTTTCTGTATTATGAGAGGTACGGCTCTTTCTGAAGGAATTGGGGAAATCCTTACAAAAATCGATCCAATGCCAAACTGCCACATCATCATTGCAAAACCGGATCTTTCCGTTTCTACAAAATATGTATATGAACATCTACGTTTAGATGATTCCACCTATCATCCAGATATCGATGGCCTGGTTACGAAGTTAGAAGAGCAAGATTTAGCTGGCATTGCTAAGAAGCTTGGAAATACGCTAGAACAAGTAACGGAGACTTCTTACCCAATCATCGGTGAAATCAAACAGTTCCTTGTAGAACATGGTGCCCTAAATTCCCTTATGAGTGGAAGCGGCCCGACGGTATATGGAATCTTCGATGACAAAGAAACTGCAAAAGCTGCAGAACGTAAGCTACGCCTTGCAGGTCTTGCAAAAGATATCGTGTTAACAAGTTGTTTTAATAATAGATATATGAAAAGAAAATAGAAAGGTTGGACGATGCGATGGAAAACTATTTCAACGCTACCAGTGATGAATACCTCCCTTTACGTGACGTCGTATTCAAAACACTACGCCAAGCAATCTTAATGGGCGAACTCACTCCAGGGCAACGCTTAATGGAGATTCAGTTAGCAAATAAACTTGGAGTAAGCCGTACTCCAATTCGAGAAGCCATGAGAAAGTTGGAGCTAGAAGGCCTTGTGGTTATGGTTCCAAGAAAGGGCGCTCATGTCGCTAAAATCAATCAAAAGGGATTACATGATGTTCTTGAAGTTCGTTGTTCCTTAGAACAATTAGCGGTAGAACTTGCCTGTGAGCGTATTACAGACGAAGAATTAAATAAACTTCATGAAGCAATTCTTGCCTTCAATAAGGCAGTAGAAAGCAAAGACTTATCAGAAATCGCTGAAAAGGATGTCGTTCTTCATGACATTATCTACGCATCTACGAAAAATGATCGTCTGATCGTAATTCTGAATAACTTGAGAGAACAATTATATCGCTATCGAATCGAGTATCTAAAAGACTACGATTCCCATCCTGCATTAATTGCAGAACATGAAGCACTCTTCGAAGCACTATGCACACATAATATTGCTACAGCAAAAACAACCATTACATCCCACATTGTAAACCAAGCAATGACCGTAAGCCGCATTATCGAAGAAGAGAATGCAAAGGATGCAAACAAAACGGCAAAATAACAAGGAAAGAGGCATGCCCCTTAGGGGCATGCCTCTTTTCACATGTTTATGGTTTCCTTAACAGATTGCGTCTACTTTCTTAATCAAAAGCAGATGGTCGCCCTCTTTGATCTGGTCTGTCTCTAACCCGTTCATCTCCATGATGCTGTCTACGGTCGTATAATACTCTTTGGCAATTGTCCATAGGGAATCGCCTGGTTTTACGATATAGCCCGTCATACTAGGCATCTTCTGAAGCAGGTTCGTATCAATCTCTTCCTCCGTCACATTACGGATAATCATCTGTTTGATTCGATCAAATACGATGGCGTCTAGATTGATCGCTGCCTTTACCTCAATATCATTGCTATCTAACATGACGACACTTAGCTGCTCGATTCCAGGAGTGATATTGAAGATGCTGTCTTCTTTGATATTCTTTACTTCCACTAACTGCGAGAATGGGATTACTCCTTTGGCACATCCTAATGGTTTTGCATCTTCATCTGTGATATAAAGAAGCTGTACGCAGATAATGCCGTCTACTTGGATACCGCCTGGAACGATCGTCGTATCGTCAATCTTGATCGTACCGCTTGCATTGCAGATTTGAAGCGCGCTTGGCGCATTCGTATCAATGAGCACATGGTCTACGATACGAGCCTTGGAGTTATTCTTCATCAACACATTTTCAAAATAGGTCTCTTCATATTCTGGTACCATATGCTTGCTTACGGAATATACATCACACAGCAAGTCTACTACTTCCTCTTGGTATGCCTTTACATCAAGATCAAGCACTACCTCGAGATCCATGATTCTCTCTTCCCCATCCGTATCCTGCTTTACTTCTAAGTTCTTGCTTAAAATATGTATACAGATATCAGAAATCATATTCTCATTACATCCAGAACAATCTAAGTTTCCGTTGAATGGAATCTCCGTCTCATAATACTGGATTGGCTGCTCTTCATCGTCCGAAGTATACAGCACAAATAACAGCATATCGCCTTTTAGGTTGATCTTGCTGTCTGCCAGCCTTGTATCCACATTACGGAGCTCGATTTCATAATACAATACGTCAAATATGTTTGGTTTTCCAGAAGGAAGGATTACCTCATCCTTTACCCGATACGTATCCTTCTTATTGATTACCATCTGCGTGATATCTAACTTCTTATTAAGATATTGGGCATCGTCACACTGATCTACTCCAACCGCAGTCTCTTCGTCATAGATATCCTCTGCCATGCAATGGAATGAAAGGATCGCCTTTACATTAAGCTTTCTGGAATTAATTAAGGAAGTCGTCAGATCCTCGATTTCACATTTTACATTGATGTTATTTTCGCTCGTTGCATCATCCATATTGACGGTCTCTTCAAATGGTAGCTTTCCGATGATATTGTGAATTGGCTTCTCATTGTCTTCGCTTACATATAACAAGGTAAAGTTTAACTCACCTTTGATAATCAGCTTACCATTCAGTGGCTTTACCTCCGTTAATATGATAATGCCCTGCTCCTTCACGATCCGGTCGATATCAGGCTTCACATCTGGAACATTAAAATCATCGTCGAGGGTTAACTGTGTATTACATCTACATTTTAATTTATTCATATGAATGCTTTTCTTAATTAACTCCACAAAAAATCCCTCCCTGTCTGTATATAACATTCTTATTCAGACCGAGAGGGATTTATTCTAAAAATATATTATGAATTCTTCTGTTTAATCTCTAGTTTTAGCCACATAGTGTCATTCTGACATCCCTTGTTAATACATCGGTATAGCTAAAGGATACCATTCTAGAAGTATCTTCTATCTCATTATCAACTCGAACTAGAAAAATGCTTGGATAAGTTTCAGAGATAATACCTTCAGTAACATCAATCTTATGTCGTCCTTTGTTAGCACGAATTCTAACCTTACTACCAATATGACTGGCTACCGCCTGTCTTACTTTGTTTAAATTGTTTTGCATAATGATTACCACCTCATCTCATAGCATTGAGGCAAATATACCATTAATGCCCTTAATTGTCAAACAAACCCACACCCCATACATTGTAAATCATGCGAAATACTAACTAGTTTTTCATGTAAGCTACATTAAAAATTATTTAGTCTCCCTATAACCTCAGAATCTGTTTTTCCATGAAGTAGTAGTTTTCACCAACCACTTCCTAGGAAAGTATACAGATTAAACAAAGTTAACAAATCTTTCTAAACATCGTGTTGGTTTCGCCCATCCTATATAACGAGAAGAAACACGCTTTGCGAGTTTCTCTCGTTATCGCGACAGTCGCCAAGGTCATGCAAGCAGGACTTTGGCTCGTTGTTCGCGTAAAAAACGGATGTCCCCAAATCGGACATCCGCCTTACTACCCTTCTTTAACGAAACACCACGTTCTCTTCCTGATAAGGAAGCTTTACTACGACATATGGATACGTCGATACCATCGTGATTTCCTCATTTTTGCTTGGACCTATCAGATTGGTATCGATATAGATGGCATTGGTGGTCAGATATAAGTCATCCACGCTAATGCTGTACCCACCCGTATTCTGAGCGCCATATCCTACGACGATATAGAGAAACTCATTATCCGTACTCGTATATTTGAGCTTAAATGGTGATTCCTTCTTCTCATTTATGATTTGTAGCAGCTCCTTTGGAACATTCTGATCTGGAACTACCGTAAACTCTAAATCCTTTACTCGTTCTACTTTTTTATTTTTTGACTGACAGCTGCAACATATGCCCATTATTAGTACGATCAGGATCATCATATAGCAAACTGGTGCGCGCTTTCTCACTCTGAACTATTCTCCTTTAATTCATTGTCTACTATATCATATGAGACAACAGGAAAGGATTAGAACATCTTTGCTTACCACCAGGCGGCAAATTGCCATGTCACGTTTTGCTTATCATCAATGACATTCATCGTGTACGTGCGGTCAGCTTGGCCTTCCTTCTTTAACGTACATTCCATATTCATTCCGATTACCTTTGTAAATGTTACGGGAAGCCTGCCTTTGAATTCTCCATTTAAGTAAAGGCTTACCTCACTTGGCCCATTTACCGTAATGGTATGCTCCGTATCTGTCTTAAGAGCCACTGGCGTAGCAGATGGGGATGGCGTCGTTTGTAGCTGTGGCTCCATCGTTGTTACTGCTTCTACCTTATGTGCCTGCGACGTAGCCTCTGGCTTGCTCGTTAGCTCTGGCGTCTCTGTCGCTTTGGCCGTATTCGATGGAGCAAGGTTGATTTGAATCTCTTCCTTCGCTTTGGCAATCTTTACCTTTGCCGTATAGGTCTCATAGTCTTTTGCCGTTGCCTTAATCGTATACGTTCCATATTCTAACTCGATTTCAGACGCATACTCCGTTGCTGCATCATTAATATAGAAGTTCGCGTCAATTGGAGAAATGCTTACCTTCACCTTGCTAAACTTCTTCTCCTTCTTCACATCCCCTAAATCTAACGTCGTCTGTTCATCCGCATTGATGTGTACATATTTTACAGCCTCAAGGCTTCCCTTTCTTACGATTACTCGATAAGCTCCCTCACGAACCGTAAGCTCTTGGTCTTTCTCTACTTTTGCCATCACATCATATCCGATTTCAATCGTTCCCCCTACGAAATCGGCATAATTGGATAACTGCAAGGTTCCATGTCCTTTCCTCACGATTACCGAATAGGCCTGTCCATCAACCCCCTTTACCGTAACCTGATCCTTCTCATTTAATGCATTGATATCGATCATTCCCTTGCTGTTAAACGCTTGGAACAACGTTCCATACGGAAACGTCTTGCTTCCTACTAGGATGCATTTCTTCTCTTTATCCAAGCTCCAATTCTTAATGTCCGTATACTCCCATGCCTTGTCTGTTACAACACATTGCACCACCTTATTCTCTGCCGGGTCATAACTGAGTTCTATGATTTCTCCTAATAGGAGTTCTTTCGCTAGCAAGCTTTGCCCATAACGGCTAATGAACTTTGTTCCTCCTGTAAAGAAATAGGTTATAGTACTCTCACTTTTGATGTCGGTAGCAGTTAAGATTCCCCTTTCCGCATCGATGCTCTTAAGAACTGCTATGGAGGTCTGTTCCGTCTGCAGTTTCTCTGTGTGCTCTGACTCCTCGGTTGCCATTTCTTCTACTGTATGTTTCGTTGTTCCCTTTATGCTGATTAAGGTACTCATTACGATTGCCAAGAAGGCAACTACGATTCCACCTAGAATCAGCGTATTCTTATGTCTCATCTTACACCTCATAATTCCTATTAGCCTATAATACTGCCATTATACACTACTCCATTTTGAAACAAAAGAAAAAAGGCCACAAGGTACCGACTACCATGTGACCTTTTTCTTTTACATCTCTGAGAACAATTCTTTAAGAAAGTCCGCCTTCAAAGGCATCTGCTGTTGCTGACTTGTCAACTTTTGTATGTTACGTTTTGAAATCCATGATTTCTTATTATTAAAATAATAATTCGTAACTTTCCAGAACTTCTCTGGATACAACAGCAATACGTACAGCGTCTGATATTCCTCTTTACTCAGTGCTTTGACTTCATTATAACTATCCATCACTGCCTTTCCTAATTCCACTGACCAGTTGTTCTTCTCCATGCATTTGCGTAAAAATTGATACAGGTCAGTAATCTGTACTCCGATACTACACTTATCAAAATTGGTAGTAGCAATTATATCTCTAGAAACTAACAGGTTATGATAGTTATAATTTCCATGACATACGATATTCTTTGTCTTTGCCTCTTCATAAAGGGAGGCATATCCCACCTCTTGCAACTGCTTTGTTGCAGTGAGTGCCTGATGATAAAACGAATCAAAGAGCAATAAGAAACTATTCTCAAATTCATTGCGCTGCTTCTTATTCCAAATATACGTGCGAACCCGTTTGAGTTCCTTATTATGTTTGTCAAATACGACCGCTAAATCCTGCTGCATCAAATATGGTTTTTGCTCTTCGGGCGGTTCGATCTCCTGCATATGATTATGTAAAATTGCTAGATTGGCTGCAGCGCTGCATACCTCTTTTACATCTCTTAGATTGCATTCGTCTCCCTGAAACCAATCCTTAATGATATAAGAGGTTCCAGAGGAATCATCTGATATATACTCACCCGCTTTGTTCTGCACTAATACATCGACATTCTCCATGCCCCGATTTACTAATGCTTCTTTTACCTTGTTTTCATATATCAGATGATTTTTGGACCCCTCGAATGCCTTTAACAGCTTCAGTCCTTGATTGGTTTCTAAAAGGAACGCACCTCTAGCACGATACGTATTGTACACTTTTAGGTCATATTGTCTAAAAACTTCACCATGTTTGTCGTCCAAATCGATTGCCTCCAATCAAAATAATCATCCTACAACACTTGTGCACACTACAGTAGTCATGCTATCTGCATGACCTAATTACGGTATGGATGTCTTGTTTAATAGTATGAGGCTAAAAATGGTTTCATTCCTAAAAACTATGACATTTGATTTCTTTTCACGATGTCTAGTAATTGCTCCTTCGTGTTTAACTCAGGTTGTTCAATTACCTGCTCTAATAGCATTTGTAAGGTCTCACCTAACTCTTTTCCTGGCTTTAAGCCGTTCTGAATCAAGTCTTTTCCTGTGACTGCTAGCTCTTTTAACTGTACGCAATGTTCTTTTTCACAAAGCTCAATATATAGTTTTTCTACGCTTGCAATCCTTGCAAGCTTCTCTTCATGGGTCTCTGGATTCTGTGCTAACACGTCTGCTCTTTGTACAAGGAATAAGAATGGCATATATTCTTTTCCTACCTTGTTTGTCGCACGACGTACTGCCTTTGCTCTTGGCTCAACTCGATAATCATGGAAGAATACTAGCTTGCATACCATATCGATCGTATAGTTATCAAAACGAAGGCGTTTTAATACGTTCTTCGCAATGGCCGCACCTTCTTCTGGATGTCCATGGAAATGGTCCCTTCCTGTTTCATCTACCGTTCTCATGGCAGGTTTCGCAACATCATGAAGTAACATTGTTAAGCAAAGCACCACATAGTCTTTTTCCGAGATGGACTCATTGTCTCTTGCAAGCTCCTTCATCGCTTCCATTGCCTTGATTGTATGCATTCCTACGGAATAGATATGATGTGGGTTTGTCTGTTCTGTCGCCATCATCACATCGAATTCTGGAAGTACCACTTTCGTAATTCCAAGGTCATATGCATTTAATAATAACTCTGGGTGCTTGGAGCTAATAAGCTTTACTAACTCTACGCGGATTCGTTCCGCGCTGATATTCTTAAGATGCTCTGCCTTTTCCCTGATTGCTTCCATCGTTTCTTCTTCGATGGAGAATCCTAATTGGGCTGCAAATCGTACGGCCCTCATGATACGAAGAGCATCCTCGTCAAAACGGTCGGCTGCTTTTCCAACACAGCGGATCACTTGCTTTTCAATGTCACCTAGGCCATCAAACTCATCTACCATGCCGTCTTTATGGTTATATGCCATGGCATTGATGGTAAAGTCACGTCTCTTTAAGTCTTCTACTAAGTTGCTTGTAAACTCGACGCTCTTTGGATGACGGTTGTCCTCATACTCTCCATCGATTCGGTATGTCGTAACCTCATACCCTTCCTTCTCTAGCATAACCGTTACCGTTCCATGCTCGATTCCTGTATCAATCGTACGACGGAATAACTCTTTTACCTGCTCTGGCTTTGCAGAAGTCGTAATGTCCCAATCTCCCGGCTCACGGCCTAAAATGGTATCACGGACACATCCTCCGACTGCATATGCTTCATAACCATGTTCAATTAACGTATTTACGATATACTCCACATGTTCTGGAACTCTAATCTTCATTTCTCTATCCCTACTTTATCTATTTTCGATTCTATTCGATATATTTCTACTTTTACTACTAAAAACTTCTTTTTCTTAACTCGTTCTCTACAGAACGTAACCATTATAATGCGTAAAATGTTCTAAAACAATAATTTTAAAAAAGTTATTGCATTCTATATCCTCTATGCTTTATACTTTATCACGATAAAATATAAAAGAGTAAGCAGAGTAGAACGTTGTGCGTTAAGTGCTGATCAGACGGGGAGTTGCTGGTCAGACGAAAAGTAATCCGCTTGCGGTACAACATTCGCATCCCGCTGCTACACATAGAACTTGATACCTCTATGCTTGTAGCGCTCGAGTCTGCAAAGGAGGTAATTTTTTTTATGAAGAATACAATATCAATCTTCAAAGAAAGCTCTAGTAAATTAAAGAATATCAGCTGCCTAACCGTATGTTCAATGCTGATCGCATTATCAGTAGTACTAGGATCATTCTCGATTCAACTTTCCCAAAATATCCGTATCAGTTTCACTTTCATTCCAATCGCTATCGCTGGCTATCTATTTGGACCAATCGTAGCTGGTCTTGCGGGTGGCTCTGTTGATATCATCAATTTCTTACTTCATCCAACAGGACCATTTGCCCCAGGACTTACATTATGTGCCATTCTTGCAGGTGTAGTACATGGACTGTTCTTATATCGTAAGCCTTTAAGCATTTTACGCGTTGGCGGTTCTTTATTTATAAACACAGTATTCATAAGCGTATTATTAAGAACCTACATCCTTTCTTTGTTATACGGTATGCCTTTTGTTGCAAACTTGATTACCCGTTTACCTGTACAGGCAATCAAGCTTCCAATTAACATCTTAATCCTTTATGTAGTATTAAGAGCATTGATTCAGTCTAACATCTTTAGACTGCTTAAACAACAGTAGTTTACTATAAATATCTTTTAGTCTTGCCGAATAGAAACCAACTTATTCGGTAAGGCTAGATTACATAGAAAATTAAAATACTCCCCAACATATAATAATTCTCCTAACGCTTAGAGAAACAAAAAGGGAAGCATCGTACTAACGATTTTTAAACGTTAGTGCGATGCTTCCCTTTTTCCTTTGATGGCGTAAGCCATCCGACGAGCTATGAAATTCTTAGTATGCTCTACCCCAGTAAACCATAGTTTTTGCTGGTTTTCCACAGCAAACGCAAGTTTCTGCAAGTGTTTCTTGTTCGAATGGCATACAACGAGAAGTTGCACCAGTGTCTTCTTTGATCTTTTCTTCACATGCAAGATCTTTACACCACATAGCTTTTACGAAGCCTGGTTTTTCTTCGATTGTTTGTTTGAATTCATCATAGTTTGTAGCAACGTAAGTATGAGCATCTCTATGCGCTCTAGCTCTTTCAAGCATATCAGCTTGCATTTGTTCTAATACTTCGCCAAGTTTTGTTTCGATTTCGTCTAATGATACAACGATTTTTTCTCTTGTGTCACGACGAACGATAACCGCTTGGTTTGCTTCAATATCTTTTGGTCCGATTTCGATACGAACTGGGATACCTTTGATTTCTTGTTCAGAGAATTTCCAGCCTGGACTCTTATCTGTAGCATCTACATTTACTCTGAATTCTTTGGATAATCTATTTCTTAATTCATCCGCTTTTTCTAATACGCCTTCTTTATGTTGAGCGATTGGAATGATCATTACTTGTGTTGGAGCGATTCTTGGAGGTAATACTAAGCCTGAGTCATCGCCGTGAACCATGATGATTGCACCGATGATTCTTGTGGACATACCCCAAGAAGTTTGATGAACATATTGAAGTTTGTTTTGTTTATCCGTATATTGGATGCCGAATGCATGAGCGAATCCATCACCGAAGTTATGGCTAGTACCGGATTGTAATGCCTTACCATCGTGCATAAGTGCTTCGATTGTGTAAGTAGAGTGAGCACCAGCGAATTTTTCTTTATCTGTTTTACGTCCTTTGATCATTGGGATTGCAAGTACGTTTTCACAGAAATCTGCATATAAGTTAAGCATTTGAACAGTTCTTTCTTCTGCTTCTTCTGCAGTCGCATGTGCTGTATGGCCTTCTTGCCATAAGAATTCCATAGAACGAAGGAATGGACGAGTTGTCTTTTCCCAACGAACAACGGAACACCATTGGTTATATAATTTAGGTAAATCTCTATAAGATTGAACAATATTAGAATATAAATCACAGAATAATGTTTCGGAAGTTGGACGAACGCATAATCTTTCTTGTAATGGTTCTAATCCACCGTGAGTTACCCAAGCAACTTCTGGTGCGAAACCTTCTACGTGATCTTTTTCTTTTTGTAATAAACTTTCTGGGATGAACATTGGCATATATACGTTTTCTACGCCAGTTTCTTTAAATCTTTGATCTAGTTGTTTTTGGATGTTTTCCCAAAGTGCATAGCCGTTTGGTCTGAAAATCATACATCCTCTCACGCTAGAATAATCAATTAATTCTGCTTTTTTTACAACGTCTGTATACCATTGTGCAAAATCTTCAGCCATAGGTGTAATGGCTTCTACTAATTTCTTATTATTGTTTCCCATAATACTATGTCTTCCTTTCTTGTTGTTCTAATTAACCTGATTCGATTAATAATTGACAATTTTGACATGTGCTTTTTTTGGAATAAAAAAAAGCCCTCATGTCCACAAGGGACCGAAAGACTCGGCGGTACCACCCTATTTAGTAACAGTCCATCTGCTACTCTCTTTTCATCCAATAACGCAGGAAATACGCTGCATTTTCACACAGAGCTCCAAGGTAGGTTCAAATCTTGTGACTTTAAGAATCTCTCACCAACGATTCTCTCTCTTTGAAAGCACAATGAGTCTACTATTCCTCTTCAACGCCTTATATAGCATGATTTTAAGGGAATCCCCGTCATTTGTCAAGAAAGAGTTTCTCCCTCATTCTCCTGCTTTTTAAAGTATCCGCTCTCTTCTAAAATTGTCTTTATGATCACCAATGCCAACGGTCCTAATAAAAATCCTGTGACCCCAAATAGCTGTACTCCTACATACATCGCTATAAATGTAAAGATTGGCTTTAACCCGATGCGTCCTCCTAATAATCTAGGCTCAATTAACGAACGAATGAACTCGCACAGCCCATACATCGTAATGAGGATCGCACTTGCAAGATATGACTTTCCAAGCAATTTTATGATTGCAAGTGGCACTAGGAATAAGCCGCTTCCCACGACCGGAAACGCGTCCATAAATGCAATGCCGATTCCTGCAAGCCATGCGTACTCGCTTCCGATGAAATGAAAGCCCAAAATTAAGATGACCGCATTCACTAGCATGATGGTTGCCTGCGTCTTCACATAGGCAATGCCCACATGGCTAAGCTTCCCGGTTACTGGAGAGACCGCCTTATAAAACTCACTATTTAAATAGTTTTCCCTGATTTCATCATAATCTACAATCATATTGATGACTGCAAGCACCACGATAAAGAGTAACGTAAAGACGCCTACGATTCC
>CALZJY010000006.1 GCA_945787925.1 uncultured Anaerosporobacter sp.
TTTCTCTACCTTTACATAGCCTGCAACTTGTTCTTTTAGTTGCTTCCTTACCATTGGAAGCAGCTGTTCCTGTTCCATGACACCTCCACCTAAGATGATTTTTTGTGGTGCCAACGTAAGCGTCAGATTCATGATTGCTTCCGCAAGATAGGTTGCAGTATACTGCCATGCGATATCACTCTTTGGAATTTCATATGCCTTCCTTCCATAACGGGCGCCAATGGCTCCTCCCGAAATAAGGCCCTCCAAACAGTCCTTATGAAATGGGCAGCTACCCGCAAAGGAATCCCCTTCGATTCTTCGCACAAGCATATGTCCTGCCTCTGGATGGCCTATTCCATGAAGCAGTTTTCCTCCTGTGGCAATCCCCATGCCAACACCTGTTCCCACCGTAATATACACGACGTCTAAGCATCCCTTTGCGGCTCCGTATTCCATTTCCCCAAGGCATGCTCCATTTACATCCGTATCAAATCCGATCGGACACCCTAATTCTTTTTGAAATTCTCCATATATATTATAGTTTTGCCAAGCGAGTTTTGGCGTACTTGTAATATATCCATATGTACTCGATGATTCTCTTACATCGATGGGACCAAAGCATCCAATGCCCAATGCCTCCACCTTATGTTTCTTATAAAATGCGATCATTTCTGGCATGGTATCTTGTGGCGTGCGCGTTGGAATGACCATTCGATCAAAAATTCTGCCCGTTTCATCACCAACTGCGCACACCATCTTTGTGCCCCCTGCCTCTAGTGCTCCTAGTATCATACGTTACCCCCTATAATAAGTAGTTTCCTTACCTTTACTTGTATGATACCATTATTCTCTTTCTTTTTCCAATATTCTCTAACTTTATTTAGTTTGTTTTTTCTTTGTAATCTGATACTGCTAGCAAGAAGGATTCTACCGCCTCTTCCTTCGTTGCCCATGACGTTACAAGACGGACACAGCTGTATTCTTCATTTACCTTTTCACTAATGGAGATTACGAACTTCTCCTGTAACTCACGAATGAGTTCATTTGGGAAGATTGGAAACAGCTGATTTGTAATGGAATCATATAAAAATGGATATCCAAGTCTCTCTAGTCCGATTCGAAGCTGTTTCGCCATGTCATTTTGATGTTCGCCAATCTTTAAATATAAGTCATCTTGGAACAATACCTTAAATTGAATCCCTAACAATCTTCCTTTTGCAAGCAATCCCCCACGCTGCTTGATCATATGGCGGATTCCAGGCTTTAGCTCTTCATTAAAGATAACGAGCGCCTCTCCAAATAATGCTCCATTTTTTGTCCCTCCTATATAAAAGGCATCGCAGCAGTCCTTATAGTCACAGAGCAACATCGTATTCCCTTCTACTGCAAGTGCACTGGCAAGTCTTGCGCCATCAATATAGAAATATAAGTGATTCTCTTTGCAATATGTATATAACTCTACAAGCTCTTTCTTCGTATAATGCGTTCCGACTTCGGTCGTATTTGATACATAGACCATCTTTGGAGCTACCATATGTTCGCCATGATGGCTTTCTATTACCATCTGAATCAATTCTTTTGTCAACTTTCCATCTTTTGTTGGCACGGTGATCACCTTATGTCCAGTCGCTTCAATCGCTCCTGTCTCATGCACTGCAATATGTGCAGTATCTGCCGCAATCACACCTTCGTATGGGCGTAAAAAGGAGGCAATCGCTATTAAATTTGTTTGGGTTCCCCCAACTAGCATATGTACATCTGCGTCTTTCGCACCTAATTTTTCTTTTATACAGGTAACTGCCTGTTCGCAATAAGGATCTAGACCATATCCCGTTGTCTGTTCTTCATTGGTCACTAACATCTCTTTCATAATCTCTGGATGTGCGCCTTCGCTATAGTCATTCTCAAAACTAAACATAATATTCCTCCTGTTCTAAATGCCTATCCGTTTATAAGTATAAACAATAACTTTTTCTTTGTATAGAAAATACGTATTGGTAATTTCTTCATATTTTTCACTGATTATTTGCAATAAAAAAATCCCCAGCCCTTAATTGCTTAAGAACTGAGGATGTTATATTCTAATTTAGATTAAAATTAAGCTAATTTAGATTTTGCTAATTCAGCTAATGCAGTGAATCCAGCAGCATCGTTGATAGCCATTTCAGCTAACATTTTTCTGTTAACTTCAACTTCAGCTAATTTTAAACCGTACATGAATTTGCTGTAAGATAAACCGTTCATTCTTGCAGCAGCGTTGATACGAGCGATCCATAATTGTCTGAATTGACGTTTTCTTTCTTTTCTACCTGCGAATTGAGAAGCCATTGCTCTCATAACAGATTGTTTTGCTACTCTATATTGTTTAGATCTAGCGCCTCTATAACCTTTAGCTAGTTTTAAAACTTTTTTATGTCTTCTTTTAGCGTTCATTCCGCCTTTAATTCTTGCCATCTTTGTTTTCCCTCCTTATATACTTAATCCTAAAGATAAGGTAAAATTTTCTTCATGTTCTTTACATTTGTTGAATCAACAGTTGTAGATTGTCTAAGATTTCTTTTTCTCTTAGCAGATTTCTTAGTTAAGATGTGGCTTTTGTAAGCTTTCATTCTTTTTAATTTACCTGTACCTGTTTTTTTGAAACGTTTCGCAGCAGCTCTGCTTGTTTTAATTTTTGGCATGTTATTTCCTCCTTGATTAAAATATAATCAACAATTTGTTGTCTAGCTAATTTATCGAGTAACTTTAGTTACTTCTTATTTCTTTTCAGTAAGAACCATAATCATGCTTCTACCTTCTAGCTTAGCCGGCTTTTCAATAATTGCAACATCTTCTAGTTTTTCAAAGAAAGTATCTAGAATTTGTTTGTTTGTTCCCATATGAGCCATTTCTCTACCACGGAAACGAAGCACTACTTTAACCTTATCACCTTTAGAAATGAACTTTCTTGCTTGGTTCGCTTTCGTATTAAGGTCGTTTTGATCAATGTTTGGAGATAAACGAATTTCTTTAACATCAGTTACCTTCTGTTTCTTTTTCGCTTCTTTCTCTTTACGAGCCTGTTCGTACTTATACTTACCATAATCGATAATTTTACATACAGGCGGTTTCGCATTTGGAGAAATCTTAACTAAGTCAAGATTTGCTTCTCTTGCAAGTTTCATTGCATCTTTAGCGGACATAATGCCCTTTTGTTCACCGTCTTCACCGATAAGACGAACTTCTCTGTCTCTGATTTGCTCATTAATCATTAAATCGCTAATAGTACTGCACCTCCATATAGGTTATTTTAATTTGATAAGAAATATGGCTTCCACATTCTCATCTGCGACCTTTGGTCACACTCGATAAAAAAACGCGGATAACAAAGTTTATCCACGTCCAAGTTCTATCATATAATAAAAGCTGATTGCTTCTACTAACTAATTCTTGTATTGACCCGAGTCACTTTAATCAATGTGCTGAGGTGAGAGTGGATCCTCTACTTTGTTTTTATTCACCATTGAGCGACATGCGCTCACAACATATTCATAATATCATAAGAGTGCATGTCTGTCAATGGAATATTTTAAATGTTATTTAGATTGTTCTTGTACTTCGATTTTACGAATTTCTTTTGTTCTGATTTCTTTACAGATTTCATTTACAAAAGTATCAAGAGGTTTTTGACCTTCGTCTCCAAGGAAGCGGCTTCTTACAGATACTAAGCCTTCTTCTTGTTCTTGTTGTCCTACTACTAACATGTAAGGAACTCTTTGAAGACGAGTCTCACGAATCTTGTATCCGATTTTTTCTGCACGGTTATCTACTGTTACACTTACGCCGTTTGCTTTTAATTCTGCTGCAACTTTGTCTGCATAGTCATGATATTTTTCAGAAATAGGAAGTACACGTACTTGTTCTGGACATAACCATGTTGGGAATAGACCTGCATATTTTTCAATTAACCATGCAAGTGTTCTTTCATAACATCCCATAGAAGTTCTGTGGATGATATATGGACGTTTCTTTTCGCCATTTTCATCAATGTAGTACATATCGAATTGTTCTGCGATCGCACAGTCTAATTGGATTGTAACCATTGTGTCTTCTTTGCCATATACGTTTTTCGCTTGAATATCGATCTTTGGTCCGTAGAATGCTGCTTCGCCATCTGCTTCTGTGAATTCAACACCGTTTTCAACTAAGATATCACGAAGTTGTGCTTGTGTTGTTTCCCAATATTCATTATCACCAAGATATTTTTCTTTATTCTCTGGATCCCATTTACTTAAACGGTAAGTTACGTCTTCTTCTACACCTAATGTTTGTAGACAGTGTCTTGCAAGCTCGAAGCATCCTTTTAATTCGTCATGAGTTTGGTCTGGACGAATTACTAAGTGTCCTTCAGAGATTGTGAATTGTCTTACACGAGTAAGACCGTGCATTTCACCAGAATCTTCATTTCTGAATAATGTAGAAGTTTCACCATAACGGCATGGAAGGTCACGGTAAGATTTTTGGCTTGCTTTGTATACGAAGTATTGGAATGGGCAAGTCATTGGACGAAGTGCGAATACTTCTTTATCAGTTTCTTCATTCCCTAATACGAACATACCGTCTTTGTAGTGATCCCAGTGGCCAGAGATTTTATATAAATCGCTCTTTGCCATTAATGGAGTCTTAGTTCTCATGTATCCGCGTTCTTCTTCTAAGTCTTCAATCCATCTTTGAAGTGTTTGGATCATCTTAACGCCTTTTGGCATCATTAATGGAAGACCTTGACCAACTACGTCTACAGTTGTGAATAATTCCATTTCACGTCCTAATTTGTTGTGATCGCGTTTTTTGATGTCTTCTAAGTGTTCTAGATATGCATCTAAGTCAGCTTTTTTCGCAAATGCAGTACCGTAAACTCTTGTAAGCATTTTGTTCTTTTCAGAACCTCTCCAGTATGCACCAGAAGAAGAGATTAATTTGATTGCTTTGATTGGTTTTGTACTCATTAAGTGAGGACCTGCACAAAGGTCAGTGAATTCTCCTTGGCTGTAGAAGCTGATTACTTCGCCTTCTGGAAGTTCTTCGATTAATTTCACTTTGTAGTCTTCGCCTTTTTCTTGCATGAATTTGATTGCTTCTTCTCTTGGAAGTGTAAATCTTTCGATCTTAGCGCCTTCTTTGATGATCTTTTTCATTTCTTTTTCAATCGCATCTAATGCTGCACGGTCGAAGGATTGGCAATCGAAATCATAGTAGAAACCATTTTCGATGCTTGGTCCGATTGCAAGTTTTGCTTCTGGATATAAACGTTTTACTGCTTCTGCTAATACGTGGGACGCAGTATGACGGTATGCGTCTTTCCCACCTTGATCGTTGAATGTTAAAATGCTAAGTTCGCAGTCTTCAGAAACGATATCTCTTAAATCTACTACCTCACCATTTACTTCACCAGCACAAGCCATTCTAGCAAGGCCTTCACTAATGTCTGCTGCAATATCATATACGGACATTGGTTGGCTGTATTCTTTTACAGAACCATCTTTTAATGTAATCTTCATTACTTGTATCTCCTTTCAATCTATCAAAAACATATAATGCTTTTTTTATTACTGTTATTTAAATTAATTTTAGAGCCTCAAAAAAGAAACCGCCTCTTCCCCCAGGTGGCACCTTGCGGTGCCCGGGTTTTAAAAAAAAATCGCCCTCTATTGACTAAGTTATAGCCAATAGGGACGAATAATATTCTCGCGGTTCCACCCTAATTGATCTCATAAGAGATCCTTCTTCATTTATGATGATAACGGAATCACCGGACCGGATTAGGGCCACTCCGAGGTAGTCTTCGGTTGCTTCCTGATAAGATACTTCCAGCCTAGGTACCTCTCTCTGAATCATTCCCACAACGTACTCTTCTCATCAACGTGTTTTCAATCTACTTGTGATTATACCATGCCGACTTTTTTTGTCAAGGAATAATATTTTATAAAGATTTATCTGAATTTTTCTCAAAATATTCTTCTAAAATCTCTGCGCAATCGCGTACTAATTCCACACAAGGACGTTTCTTATAGTACTCCGCCGTACGCAATTCTGGAGTCGTTTCCTTATTGTCCTTCATCTCTAGTCCTAATAGTTCACGACAGATGATCGTATCATTGTTTCTTTCTTTGAACTGTGCTGCAAGTTGCTGTACTACTTCGTAGTTATGTTTCTTTCCTGCTGCATCTTTACCATCGCTCGTACCAGTTTCCAATCCAGCGACCATGAACATGCCTGAAACGGCACCACATACTTCTCTCATACGGCCCATGCCGCCACCGAAGGAAGCACTTACCTTTAATGCCATTTCTTCCTCCATGCCATATACATCTGCAAATGCTCCAAATACAGATTGGCTACAGTTATATCCTTGCTTAAATAATTCTACTGCTTTTTCACTACGTTTTCCCATATCTGATTCCCCTTTTTTTATTCTTTGTATTTTATATCCTTCCACGTAACTTATAGCTTACTACTGCAAGCCCTTCCCTCGCGTAGTAATTAAGCGCCATCACCTTGTTGGTTGGTGCCGCAATTCCATATACCTTTTGAAGTCCCTGCTTCTTCCCAATCTTTACAGCCCGGTAAAGATGAAAGGAATTGGTCACGATTGCGACACTAGCCTGTTGGTCCCCGATTAACGCCCTGCAATAAGCGATGTTCTCATCTGTGTTGGTGGACGCTTCTTCCTTTATGATCCGTTCCTCTTGAAGCCCTTTCTCCATGAGATACCGTTTCATTGCTTCCGCTTCCGTAATCTGCTCGTCCGTCCCCTGACCTCCTGACACAAGGGCAATTGCATCCTTATGCTCCATTAAGTAGTCATATGCGGTATCTAGCCGTTTCGCCAAGGAGCGGCTTACCGTCGTGCCATTAATCCTTGCTCCTAAGACGATGACATAGTCTACCGCCTCCGTCCTATGTGTCTGCCTTCCATATCGTATGATTGGAACCCAGATAATTAGGATCAGTACGAGAGCCGTTGCCATGCCGATTAAGACGATCAGCCTTGCCACAGTCGGAAGTTCTCTTCCCGTAGCAGAAAGATAGCGGAGTACCATCCCTGCCATAAAGCAGAGTACCGATAGCGCCAACCACAGAAAAGAAAATCCTTTTCCGATTCCAGCCATGCAAATGCAAATAACAAAATATATTGCAAATATTCCTGCTGCTATTAGAACTATTTCCTGCACTCCCTTGGTCCTTTCCTTTATGCTTCCATCCACATTGGATGGTTCGCAATTACCTTATGATATACCTGCTCTACATTATGCGCAAACATTTCCGTAGAATATGGCTTCATCATCTCTTCTGAATGATCACGGTATTCGGCTTGCTTGCCTCCAAATAGGACATCGTCTAATCCTTCAAGGAATTCGTCCTTATTGGTAAACTGATAACCGTTATATCCATCTTTTAATATTTCCGTCAAACAGTCATCCTTCTTTGCCACCACTGGAAGCCCCGCAGACATGGCTTCGAAATACGTAAGCCCTTGTGTCTCGCTCTGACTTGCACTGACGAATACATCACCAATTTGATAGTATAGCGGGATTCTGTCCCATGGCTTTTCTCCTGCGAAAATAACCATGTCTGAAATTCCCTCTTTCTCTACGCATCTCTCTAAGTTCTCCACGTCAGGTCCTGCTCCTATGATTACGAAACGTACCTTTTGACGTCTTTCCTTATATTCCGGAAGCGCATGAAGGATTTCCTCGATATTCTTTTCTGGTGACACACGGCCAATGTAGAGGATGACTTTTTCATCCTCTTCCACTCCGACTTCTCTCTTTACTTCACGAATCTGCTCTTTTGTAAAGTTTCCACGATAAAACTTCTTAAGATCAATTCCCGTAGGAATTACATTGATCTTACGGTATACGTTGTAGCTCATTAGAAGTTCCTCTACCTTCTTCGTCGGCACGATGACCTCTTCTACAAAGTTACAACATCTCCTTGAATAAAATCTTGCAAATGCCTTGGCACTATTATTTAATAATGCAATCGGTGCAAAGTAATGGGTATAGTCCTCATAAATCGTATGATACGTATGCACCAATGGAATCTTAAGTTCTTTTGCCATGATCATTGCAAATACCCTCATAGAGAATTCCGTATGGGTATGGATCACGTCTAGGTTCAATCTACGGATCATATTCGCAAGCTTCCTTTGATAGACCATTCCAACTCGTCGATCCCTCATGAATATAAACGGCATACTATGCACACGAAATACATTGAATTCATGTTCTGGAGATCCTGGAGTCGTTGTCGTGATGACATATACATTATGCCCACGTTCCTCTAATTCCTTTTTTAATGTATACACGGAATTCGCCACACCATTTACCTCAGGGTAATAGGTATCGGTAAATAATCCAATATTCATTCTCTCAACCTCACATATAAAGTCTGATAATATGCTTTTAATATAGTGGAAACCCCTCCTTTTGTAAAGGAAATAAACCTTACGGTTTCCTAACGATTTTTTAAACATTCCCTTTCAGAACCTTATCTCCCTAATTTTAGTAAGTTGCGATCCTCCACAAAGTTCATCGTATTATAAAGTACTAGGATATCTGTGACCGCCTCTTTCTCTACTAGCTGTTCTGTACTCTCATTAAAGTATCGATAGTCGATCATGATGATCTTTTCATAATGTGGTGCTAAAAATGGTACCAACGTATGGGCAAAGGAATCCTTCACCACAAGCAGCGTCTTTCCATTCTTTTCTCCACCCGTAATCTCTACATAGGCATTGTTTCCTCCTAGAAATACGGGATACTTGTCCTTTTGCTCGAGCTTCTTATAATCAAACAATCCCTCTAGCTGTTCCTTATCGTGATTTAGCGCAACGTGATACGATGGCTTTGTCTTTTGCTCATATAGGGTAATCGTGTCTGGCTTGGATTTGATGTTTACTTTGGAATACGTCGTACCAAGAAACTCTTTCGTCACTTCTGTCTTTGTAAATTCAGATTGCGGAATCGGCGTGATTCCTAGCTTGCCGCAGGCCTCTACATATGCATAATAGGCACCAAGGCTTGTCCAGTGGTGATCGGTACGATAAAAGATATATTCCTCCTTATGTTGTCCTAATACATCCCCTACTTCGATCAAATGGTCTTTCCCTATCGCATCTCCAATTTGGCTGATTAGCGTTTGCTGATCATACTCCTGCGCATAGGCTGGAATCTTATCCTTTAATACGCTGCTCGCCGTCGGAACGATCATCGCATAGACATTTTTTGTTCCCTTATACTTGCTTACAAACTGCTGCAAGCGGCCTACATTCTTGTTCACTAGTTCGGCATCTACCTTGTCTGCCTCATGGGTCTGAATCAGATACCCATCCTTTCCAAAATATACGCCATTGATTCCTTTCTTTTGTAAGGCCTTTTCTGCATATCCCTTTAAGGCAATCCATTGATCCCTGCCAATAAACTGGTCCGTAATATACGCTTCATATTCTTTCGTAAATGTCCCGTCAAACAACCGCTCCGAAGTAAACTCTGGGCGTTGCTGTAACACACGGTTTTCATTATCTGAAAAATCACGGTCTTTCACGAGCATGGAGGCGCCCGCCATACCGAATACTAATGCTAGGAAGGTCACACTTATGCTCGCTTGTCTAAAACGATTGCCAGTTTGCGGACTTTTATTCTCTTCTTTCTTCATGTCCCTTCTCCTTCCTAAAATCTAAAGTATAAAAATGGATTATACGAGCTATCTACCAGATATGCCACCGATAGCACGAAAACCGCTACCAAGTATGCATTTTCAACTATTGTATATCCATATTGCATCAGTTTCTGACGAACCAAGGAAGATTCGATTCCTCTTGCGATTCGTTTTGGATAATCAGTGGAAGAAACCAAGAGAATTACGAGTAATACACCGTAATTCATTAGTAAATAGATCGTCTCTCCATTTACTAACGCTCCACCTGCACCGAACATCGTTCCAATATATGCTGCTGCCTTTCCTAAATCCTCAAAAGCAAAGATGACCCAGCTGATTATGACAAAGAACATCGTATAGATATGTCCTACCACTGCAGGTGCCTTCTTCAGCCATCCAAACAATAAGAATTTTTCAAAGACCAATAGCACGCCAAAGTATGCCCCCCATACGACGAAGTTCCAACTTGCTCCATGCCAAAGTCCTGTAAGGAACCATACGATCGCAATATTACGAAGCTGTTTTGCACGTCCGTTACGGTTTCCTCCTAATGGGATATACACATAGTCCCTAAACCAGCTTCCCAGAGAGATATGCCATCTTCTCCAAAACTCTGTAATGCTCTTTGATAAATACGGATAATTGAAGTTTTCTAAAAATTCAAATCCAAGCATCTTTCCTAAGCCGATTGCCATATCCGAATATCCTGAAAAATCAAAATAAATCTGGAACGTATATGCAATTGCTCCTAGCCATGCCGTTACGACCGGCATTGTAGAAAGGTCCATTACAGAAATCTGATCCCACAACATGCCGATGCTGTTGGCCAAAAGCACTTTCTTTCCAAGACCGGTAATAAATCGTACCACGCCATCGGAAAACTGCTCTCCTGTCGTCTTCCTACACACCAACTGCTCCGCAATCGTACGATACTGCACGATTGGTCCAGCAATAAGCTGCGGGAATAATGCTACATACGCACCAAAGGAAATAATATTCTTCTGTGCCTTTGCCTCTCCTCGATATACATCCACTGTGTAAGACATCGTTTGGAACGTATAAAACGAAATACCGATCGGCAATGCCAGGTCAAACGTTCCGATTGCCGTTCCAAAGATTGCATTGATATTTGCAATCAGGAAGTCTGCATATTTAAAGAATCCAAGCAACGCCAAGTTGATACACATGGACGATGCCACTACCCATTTTGCCTGCTTGCGCTTGTCCTGCTTGATCAACCTCTCTACCATACGTCCATGGGTATAATCCACGACTGTAGAAAAGATCATGAGCAGCACATACACCGGTTCCCCCCACGCATAAAAAAATAAGCTTGCCAGAAATAACACCAAATTCTTTCCTTGCTTTGGCATTATATAATAGGCAAGCAATACGATTGGTAAGAAACGAAATAAAAATAACAAACTACTAAATACCATTTCTTCTGCCCTTTCTATTGAGTTTTTTCTAATGCATGAAAATATAAGAGACTATCAATTACCTAGTCTCTTATATGTCATCCTCATTTACACTCACTATCTATCACTTGTTCTGCCTGTTTGCTGTCTTTCGATACCACAAGGATTGCATATTCTCCTTTTACCTCAAGCACTGCCTGATCGATCTTTGCAATCTCCTTTGGAAGGTATCCTTCATTCTCCTTACGGTCTTCTTCTAATTTTTCTTTTAATTGGTCTTTGACCTTCTTTGCTGATTCGGCGTCCTTTGCCTCTACCACAACTACCTGCTCGGCAGTAGCCCCGCTTCCTATATAGACACAGGATTTGTTTACTAAGGCGGCGTCTACCTCCTCATAAATCGTGCCAAATTGAGAATTCTCTAATTGGTTCAACTCATCGTCAAAGTCTCCGTCTTTTACAATCTTTTCAGCTAAAACGCTGCTATCCACTACGATCTTTTTGGATCCAGCAGTCGTGCTGCCTTTACAACCATATACCCCTAACAATAGAATAAAAGCTACGACACTAGCCGGGATTCGTTTCTTTCTCCACCTTGCCATTTTCAACGACCTCTCCCCTTATCTACTTACTTGTTGATACAGATAGGTAATCCATTTTCTATTATATGCCTTCTTCAAATGCATTCCATCTACTGCAGCATCTTCAGGCAGATATCCATCCCTGCCTGTGACAGATGACCCTACTTCTACATACTCACCCTGTCTTCTTTGCCGCTTCTTGGATTGCCTCATTAAATTGCTTAATATTTTCCTTCTTATAGATTTTGTCCTGTGCAGCAAGCGCCTTAGAACAAGGCAGAATCGACTGTACATAAATTGTCGCATTGGGCTGTAGTTTCTTAATAGATGCAAGGAGCGTTGCATAACGGTCTCCAAATACCTTTGGATATGGCCATCCCAATTCGTTTACACCGAACATGACAAAAACCTTATTGCACTGGATCTCAGGAAGTACTTCCTTGATCGTCCGTTTGCTCTTTCCGATAAACGGTTTCTTCATCGCATCCAGTACGTTCAGACTCTTTACCGCTAGATACTTTGCACTGCTCTCTCCACCGGCCACCTGCAATGCTTCTACTAGGGAATTCCCAATAAATACACTATCTCCATAAAACGCCTTTAACTCATCGTCCGATGGTTCCTTTGCTTGCTCCTTCTTTGGTATCTGTGTATTTATCGCTTGTGGTTGTTTCCTCTTTTGGATCATTGATTCACTTTTATGGTTGTCCACTACGGTTTGATTCGTTGTCTGTACCATGGAAACGGTCATCACTCCTGCTGTCGGAGCCGCGCTTGCTTCCACTACTGGATTTACGTTTGCTACCATGCTTGTTTGGCTGCTTCTTGCTACTTGGTTTCTTACAAGGGTGCCGACCCCTGCACTTAGGAAAACCATTACCCCGATTCCTACTCCAAGCATAAGTCCATCATGACGGGTTCTGCCAAAATGCCGCCTTGCCTTAATCTTCGTCGTCGTAATCCTATCGTCTAGCTGTCTTAATTCTTCCTCTAGTGACTTATTCAACTGTTCAAAATAATCGAGTTCATCAAAGAATGCAAGATCATCTAAATAGTCTACATTGACTTTGATTTCCTCCTGCTCTGGTGCATCATTATCTACCCAAAATATGTCCCCTTCGCAGTCACTTAAATCTACATGTTTTAAAAAATCTATGTTTTCTAAAAATTCGTAGTCGTCCTCCTTCGTGCTTTCATCATACTCCTCCTGGCCACTAATTGCCTGTTCATCGGTAGTTACATCGATTTCCTGCACTTTTTTTCTGTTCATACATTCAAACCCTTCTATTAATCGACTTTTCCTAGCTTAGGCACCTATCTGATGTATGAGAATGGTATATATAATTATATGTGTCAAGCCTAATAAATTATGATGAGATACCCTAAACTCAATTCTTATTGTGTACTTAATGGGTTTTTTCGTCAATACACTGACCCTATATTTAATATATTTAATATGTTGGCAATACTTCTCTCATACAATCGTAAAAATCTTTTTCCAAATCCCTCAATAAAAATGCCTTTTCTTTTAGGGCAAAAAGAATTATAATATAAAAATAGGATATAATTCTTAAAGAAAGGAAGATGCGACTATGAAGAAATTCGGAAAATTCGTATTTACAACAGTATCTATCGCTGCAGCAATTGGTGGAGCTGTATACTTTGTAAAAAATGTATGGAATAAAGACAATAACGATGATTTCGATGACGATTTCGATGACGATTTCGATGATTTTGATCTAGATGCTGATGACGATGACGAATCTACAAATTCAGATCGCGGTTATGTGACACTTAACATGAGCGATGATACTTCTGATAATCAAGAAAATAAAGAAGTAGAAGAAGAATCTTCTGAAACTGGATCTCAAGACTCTGAGGAAGTAACAGGGACTACTGACTCTGAGGACGAACAATAAGTACGATTGTTAACTAACACAAGATAATAAAAGGAGGGCCGTAAGGTCCTCCTTTTTTTAAGTGGGTTACATATTTAAATATATTGTAATGTCTTCATTGCATCATAAATGCCGTCGTCATCAATGTGCTTTGCTTGGAATGTGGCAAGCTCTTTTGCACGACTTGTCCCATTTCCCATACAAATAGACTCTTTCGTATAAGCAAGCATCTCTAAGTCATTATTGCTGTCGCCTACCCCTACCGTGTCCTTTTGTTCACGTTTTAAGAATGTGATGGCATCCTTGATTCCAGTCGCCTTGTTCGTACCTTCTGGAACAAGTTCGATTAAGCCATCTGTCAGAATATCATTTTTCTCCGCCTCATGAACGATCACATTAAAGTCATCTCTCATTTCTAGCTTAAATGCTTCTAACTGCTCATTGGTAAAGCCTACTGGCGGCACGAGCGTAATCTTGCTTGCGCAGATGTCTTTATAATCCTCAATGATTTTTGCTAATGAACCAAATCCTTTTACGAAGGAGCTAAAGTATGCACGTTCTTCCTTTTGTGCTTCTTTTTCATAATAGATATTGTCTTTTCCTTCAAACAGATATACAAATCCATAACGTTTTAGGATCTCTACGCTCTTAAGGATTAATGGGTAGGATAGTTCTTGATAGGTAACATCCTCTCCTTCATACACTACCTGTGTTCCACCACCAAATACAAACCCATCAAACTCAAGTTCTCTTACCTGTTCTGGAATCATACATTTCGTTCTTCCAGTACAGACGAATCTTAAATGCCCTGCTTCTCGTAACTCGCGAAGCGCTGTCTTTGTGCTTTCTGGTACTTCTTTCTTCCCATTTAAAAGTGTTCCATCAATATCAAAAAAAATGAGTTTCTTCTCCATAGTCTGTTTCCTTTCCTTCTCAGTTACTCTTTGCTGTCTTAGGATAAATTATACTGATACAGCTGACGATATACCCCGTCTAGTTCCATAAGTTCCTTATGGGTTCCCTGCTCTTTGATTCCATCCTCGGTTAATACTAGAATCTTTTCCGCATTGCGGATCGTAGATAACCTATGAGCGATTACAAATGTTGTTCGATTCTTCGCTAACCGTTCTAACGATTCTTGTACCACTCGTTCGCTTTCATTGTCTAATGCGGAAGTTGCCTCATCAAAAATCAGGATTGGAGGATTCTTTAAGAATACCCTGGCAATGCTTAACCTTTGTTTCTGCCCTCCAGACAGCTTGATTCCCCTTTGCCCGATATATGTGTCGTATCCATTTGGAAGAGACATGATAAAGTCATGGGCATTGGCATTCTTTGCTGCCTCAATGACTTCTTCCCTTGTTGCATCTAGCTTCCCGTAACGGATGTTCTCATATACGGTTCCTGCAAACAGGTAGACATCCTGTTGTACCACGCCGATGTTGTTGCGCAGGGACGACAGAGTCAAGTCTCTGATATCCTTGCCATCAATACGAATCGTTCCGGCACTTACTTCATAGAAACGTGGAATCAGGTTACACATCGTTGACTTTCCGACACCAGAAGAACCTACGATGGCCACATATTGTCCTGCTTCCACTTCTAAGTTGATATTCTTAAATACTTCCTCTTCCGTTTCCTCATATTGGAACGATACCTGCTCAAAACAAATATCTCCCGTGACATTGCTTAGTTCCTGTGCATCTTCCTTATCCTTGATGGAAGGCTCTAGTTCCATCACGTCCATAAAGCGCTCGAACCCGCTGATTCCATTTTCAAATTGTTCCGTAAAGTTGATTAGCTTGCGGATCGGTTCGATTAGAATATTGATATATAGCAGAAACGTGATAAGGTCGCCAACTCCGATGACCTTCTTCGTAATCATCATGCCCCCGCCAACGATTACGATCACATTAATCAAGCTGATAAAGAAGTTTAATCCACTGTGGTAGATTCCCATTGCCTCATAGCTTTCTTTCTTACTATCTAGGAACTGGTTGTTGCCTTCTTTGAACTTTCGTAATTCCTGTTCTTCATTAGCAAAACTCTTTACCACACGGATTCCTGCAAGGCTGTCTTCGATCCTTGCATTTACTTCAGCAATCTCTTTTCGATTTCTTTTAAATGCCCGCTTCATTCGCTTTCTGATGATACTTGCAAAGACGATCATAACTGGAATCACAATAAATACGACTAGTGTCAAATACGCATTTACGTTTAACAAGATACAGAACGCACCAATGAACTTAATCAGCGAAATGACCAAGTCTTCTGGTCCATGATGCAGCAGCTCCGTAATATCAAATAAGTCATTGGTAATGCGGGACATAAGCTGCCCTGTCTTCTGGTTATCAAAATACTCGAATGGAAGTGTCTGCAAATGGGCAAATAAGTCGTTACGCATATCGTACTCAATCTTTGCGCCCATCACATGTCCTCTGTTCGTAATAAAATAATTACATCCTAGCTCTAATAGTGCCAGCGCTACCATTGCTACCCCTAGCTTAATGATACTGTCCATTGCCTGGGAAATCTCTTGTTTTGCCAATAGGTCATTCGTAATATATCTTACGATCAATGGATTGATCAAAGAAATCGCTGCAGCCGTAAACGCGAAAAACATATCTGCAAAGAATACTCCTAGGTATGGTTTGTAGTAACTTAAAAATTTGCGTCTTCTATTCATATTTGGACTCCTTTGCGAAAAAAAGGCACATGAGAATCCTCATATGCCCTTTCACCTCTATCATTATCTAGATAATTTTCTAGCCATTTGATACATGCCTTCATCGATATCTTTTTTCATAGCTAAGCCTTCTTGGATATCGTAATCTACGAATTCACCTGCACGGTATCCAACTACGCGGTTAGATTGTCCGTTAAGTAATAATTCAACTGCTCTTGCACCCATGCAAGAAGCGTATACACGGTCTTTGCAAGTTGGGCTACCACCACGTTGGATATGTCCAATAACTGTCGCTCTTGTTTCAATACCAGTTGCTTCTTCGATACGTTTTGCCATAGCGTGAGAATCGCCGATACCTTCTGCATTAACGATGATATGGTGTTTTTTACCAACTTTTCTTTTTTCGATGATGTTGTTGATGATACGTTGTTCGTCACCATCGTAACGTTCTGTCATTAAGATGTCTTCTGCACCGTTTGCGATACCACACCATAATGCGATGTAACCAGCGTTACGTCCCATTACTTCGATGATAGAACATCTTTCATGAGATGTAGAAGTATCACGAACTTTATCGATTGCTTCCATTGCAGTGTTTACAGCAGTATCGAAACCGATTGTGTAATCTGTACAAGAAATATCTAAATCGATTGTTCCTGGGATACCTACTGTGTTGATTCCTAAGTTAGATAATAATCTAGCTCCTTGGAAAGAACCGTCTCCACCGATAACAACTAAGCCATCGATACCATGTTTTCTACAGATATCTGCTGCTTTTTGTTGTCCTTCTGGAGTTCTCATTTCTGCACAACGTGCAGTGTAAAGGATTGTACCACCTCTTTGGATGATATCAGCTACGCTGATGCTGTCCATATCGATGATATCCTCTTCTAATAAACCTGAGTATCCTCTACGAATCCCTTTTACTTTAAGTCCATTTGCAATAGCTGTACGTACAACTGCACGAATCGCAGCATTCATACCAGGTGCATCTCCACCACTTGTAAGTACGCCAATAGTCTTTACTTGTTTGCTCATATGTGTAACCTCCACTAGAATTTATTTCGAACACAGTTTAGTATTTTAACAATAATTTTGTATTTATTCTAATACATTATCTAAAATTTATCAATAGTTGAATCGACAACTTTTACATTTTTTGGCCCAAAATGCCTATTAAATTTGTCGATTATAGGCATAGTAGCCATAATGTGCGGTATTTTCTTCTGCTGCTTTTCTTCTTCACAATAGATGATGATGCAATCTCCACCTTCAACAGTAGCAATTGATTCCTCTATTATCATTTTATTTTTTTCATACTCTGCTCGATTTTTAAATTTGACCCAGAGTTGTTTCGGTAGATTTTCGAATGGGATAATTTTTTGACAAACTATTTTTGCTGGCTTATCTTCTTCTACTGTGATTCGTCCTTTAATAAATACCTTTTTCTCTTCTTCGATGTTGGCACGGTTCTTTTCATAATCTCTCGGGAATACGATGACCTCTACCGTCCCGTATAGATCTTCTACCGTGATAAATGCCATAAGAGAGTTCGTTCTCGTCGCCTTGATGGTCTTTGCGACAATCATTCCACCGATGACAGCATCTGCCCCGTCGTTTACTTTTACCGAATCCGTTTCTTCATCGATGGCAAAGTCTAACGTCGTATTCGTGATGTTCTTTCTCCACATCGCTTCATATTCCTCTAACGGATGGCCACTGACATAGATGCCTAACACTTCTTTTTCAAAGGCTAATAGATCTTCCTTGGAATACTCACCAACGTCCGGCATGGTCACTTCTAATGTTTCCTTTTCCTCTTCCGTCGCAAAGTCAAAGAAACTCATCTGGCCTTCTAGATTTCGTTTCTTATCTGCTGCAACGCCATCTAGGACTTGCACATATACCATCATCTTTTGCTTTCTTGTTCCTGGCATGCTGTCAAACGCACCCGCCTTGATGAAGCTTTCCACGGTTCTCTTATTTACTTCTTTTCCTGAAAGACGTTTTGCAAAGTCCTTGAGGGAAGTAAACATTCCGTTTGCCTCTCGTTCCTTTACGATGGAATCAATCACGGAACCACCAAGCCCCTTGATTGCAGAAAGTCCATAACGGATGGAATTGCCGGAAACGCTGAATGCCTTTTGCCCTTCGTTGATGTCTGGCGGAAGGATCTCGATTCCCATCTGACGGCAAGTCATGATATATTCGCTTACCTTCGTAGAGTTATCGATGACAGAAGTAAGTAACGCTGCCATGAACTCTACTGGGTAGTAGTATTTTAAATATGCTGTCTGGTAGGATACTACCGCATAGGCTGCTGCATGGGATACCGATAGGTAAACCTTTGAAGTAATCTCCGGTTTTTCCCCCGGTCCACACCGGACATGCACCTTTCAGCGCATCCGGCGTTCCATCGAATTATAACAATCATAGCGTTTGCAAGACTCTATGATTTGATAGAAAATAAAGAATCAACCTAAACTTTTACTCGTTGTAGTAATACTGATTATTCTTTTATTTTTCGCGATTCACTAAATTGGACTAAGTTCTGCCTTTATTCGTAGCCTATTTAGTTTGACAATTTGTGGTCCTGTCAATTTTAGGATATTTAGATATTTGCGTATTGTGTCTTCCTTTGTTGCATGAATTAGTGTATGAACATCTTCTAGAACAAGTGTAA
>CALZJY010000007.1 GCA_945787925.1 uncultured Anaerosporobacter sp.
TCTAACAAAAGAGGACTTTTGCTTACTCATGTTCTGCCTGCTCTTTGATAAAGCTCATATGGGCTTTGATTTGCTTTTCATAACCATTGTCAGATGGCTCATAGAATACGGTATCCCTAAACTCATCCGGCAAATACTGTTGTTTTACATAGTGGTTTGGATAATCATGTGCATATTGATATCCGATGCCATGGCCTAGCTTTGCCGCTCCCTTATAATGGGCATCCTTTAAGTAGGATGGGATCGTCGCTACTTTCTGCTCTGCAACAGCCTTTAATGCCTTGTCGATTGCCACATACGAAGAGTTGGACTTTGGAGCCGTCGCTACATAGGATGCTGCCTGTGCAAGCACGATCCTCGCTTCTGGCATTCCTAAACGTTCTACTGCAAGGGCGGCATTGGTTGCCACTACTAATGCATTCGGATCTGCATTGGAAACATCTTCTGCCGCACAAATCATGATTCGCCTTGCAATAAATTTGATATCTTCTCCTGCGTATAACATTCTTGCAAGGTAATAGATTGCGGCATCTGGGTCGGACCCACGCATACTCTTGATAAATGCAGAAATCGTATCGTAGTGGTTGTCTCCGGTCTTATCATATCGAATGTTCCTCTTCTGGATACATTCCGATGCGACTTCCATCGTGATGTGGATTTTTCCATCTTCCGATGGCGGTGTCGTAAGGACTCCTAACTCAATCGCATTTAACGCATTTCTCGCATCCCCATTGGAGATGTCCGCAAGGAATTCTAAGGCATCCTCGTCAATCTCTGCCTTATAGATGCCAAGACCTTTCTCCTTATCCGTAATTGCTCGAACTAAGATTTTCTTAATGTCTTCTGTCGTAAGTGCGCGTAACTCAAAGATGATGGATCTTGAAATCAGGGCGCCATTTACTTCGAAATATGGATTTTCTGTCGTCGCACCAATTAGGATGATCGTTCCATCTTCTACGAATGGAAGCAGATAATCCTGCTGTCCCTTATTAAAACGATGGATTTCGTCTACGAACAGGATGGTCTTCTTTCCATAGGCTCCTGCTGTCTGTTTTGCCTGGGAGACGATTTCCTCCATATCTTTCTTTCCCGCACTAGTCGCATTGATTTGCGTAAATACCGCACTTGTCGTCTTGGCAATGACTTTCGCAAGTGTCGTCTTTCCTGTTCCAGGTGGTCCATAAAAGATTAAGGAACTTAGCTTGTCCGCCTGAATTGCACGGTATAATAATTTATCTTTTCCGATGATATGCTCCTGGCCTACCACTTCGTCAAGGCTAGTCGGACGAAGTCTAGATGCTAGTGGAGATTCTTTCTTCATCGTGGTTTCTCTCATATAATCGAATAAATCCATAATTTTGCCTCGCTCATTTCTTTTTCTCTATCACAATTACTCTTATTTTAGCAGACTCTTTTCGTAGTTACAACGCAATTTCGCTTTCTTATTCTGCCCGTTTTGCAAGTGCGTCCCGCAGCGCCTCTTCGGTCCCTTTTGGCAATGGAAGTGGTGCCGGCTCTCCAACCTTGATGCTCTCGATTCGATAGATGCAGCTTCCAATGTCCGGACCTAGATGTTCCGTATAAAAGGCACGAACAAAAGAATGAAGCGTCTCTGTCATGTCCGCTTCCATCCTCGTCACCTGATTGTTCCTCTGATCGATCCATACCTTCACCTTTACCGGGGAAAGCTTCTTTGCTAATTCCTCACTCATTGTCGTCAAAGAAAAATAGGCCAACACGCCGCTTTCTTTTAGCGCATAGACCACGTTGCTTCCTTCCACGGTTCCTTGCAAGATTGTGCTTCCTTGTTCCGAGGCTAACTTCGTAAAGCTATCGGTGCCTGCAAAATACGTCCCAAATGGCACGACGGACTCATAAGGCTCCATCACCTCTTTCGAAGCCTCCACCCATCGGCCTCCTTCTAGCTCGTACGCATTTTCCTTCGATAAGTCCTCATCATAATACAAATAGCTCTCTTCCTCTTCTTCACCCTCGCCCTTTTTTAATTGCACCGTAATCTCTCTCGGGTCAGAAAATGAAACCGTCGTTACCTCCCTCTTATAACGTTCCTCATTCTCTTGCCGTTTCACCGTCATCTCCATGATGCTATGGCTTCGGAACGTGGTTATCTTGTTCATCTTCTTATATGCCATGCTTACAATATCGGGCGCATAGTCTGGCAAATGATTCTGACTACAGCTTGAAGCTAACAGGAGTACCACGCATACAGTAGCCATCCGTTTATACCATCTCATTCCATCCCCCCTATTCTCAGAGCACTACAATCCCCCTTCTTTTTAGGGCGTTTTTTCTTGCATAGGGGATTCTTCGCAATTTCCTATGCAAGAAAAAAGCATCCAAGTGCTGCTTTTTCGCAATTCTCGGATGCTTCCTAAGTTCCAATTCACCATGATTACACAAATTGGTTTCTTACTTGATCATATTCATAATCGATGCTTTGTAATTTTTCTTCGATTTCTGTTTGTTCTAATCCAAGATCCTTACAAAGTTCTTCTAAATTACTGTAAAAATCTCTAAGCTTTAAATTTAAAAAACTTAGTAACATTACAGGATCCTTTGGTACTGACATATTGCTTCCCTCTCTGTTTCTTATTCTGCAAATAGTAACACTTCTTTATCCACTTTTGCATAATATACTTCATCTACCATCTCATATGTGGCAGTGGCGCTTGTCGCTTCCGTAATCTTTTCTTCTAAGGAACCGCATTGGCTCGCCTCTACTACGATGGTAAATTCCACATTATCCGTATACTGGCTGTCCAAGATATCAATCTGCATCTGGCCAAGTATATACTGGATTTTGCCCACATTATTATAATCTGTCTTAATGACAACTTTATTTCCATACTTTTTGGTAATTACCTTGCTATTTAGCAAGCCTGCTTTGGAAGCACTCTGATATGCTCGCACTAAGCCGCCTGTGCCAAGTAATGTTCCTCCAAAATATCTTGTAACAATAATGAGTGCATTATGAACGCCTTCTCCTGTAAGCACGTCTAAGATTGGCTTGCCTGCTGTTCCTGATGGTTCTCCATCATCACTGAAACGTTGCAGTTCATTCTTGCTTCCAATCACATAAGCAAAACAATTATGTCTGGCATCCCAGTACTTCTTCTTTGTCTCCTCGATGATTGCAACTGCCTCTTCCTCTGTCTTTACAGGAAAAACGGTGGCTATAAATCGCGACTTTTTCTCCACGACTTCATCACTGCCACCTTCATAGATTTCTTTATACTGTTCCGTCATAATAACCTCCAAGGTACTTTCCATTCTACTCAGTGAACTCTTATCGGTTATTATACCATTTATTTATATTGTTAGCTATACATTCTTTCTGTGATTAGATCATCAAGAATTTCTGCCATGCAAATTGGTGTTACTGTGTTCTCACTTAATATATGTACAAATTCTAATACTTGTTCTTCTTTGTAAGATATGTTCTCTACAACATCTGTCTCTATCCTGTCCATTCGATGATTCTTGATACAGATTCCATATACCTTGCCTTCTTCTTCTACGCTGTCCTTGCTAGTCAAATAATACTCTAACTGTAATTCCTCTCCACATTCTGTGCTTACCTGTTTCGTTTCAACTAACCTTTGTTCCCTCATGGTTCTTCCTCCTAATTTAGGTTTCCTCATACTTCTCATTACTAATCGCCCACCATCAAGAACGATTCACTTTGTATACATCCTTTTTTAATTAGTATACCTTTTTTCCTTTTTGGATACAAATATTTTTTTCCTACTTTTCTGCTCTTTTTCTGACTTTTTTCGACTCGTCTATTTTTCCCTATAATTGGAGATACTGAACATCATTATATGATGTTTCTAGTAACATTATGTCGGCTAAATAATATTGCTTTATTTAAATCTTGAAATTTGGTATAATAAGCCTATAGGTGTAATATTTCTTACACCGATAACGTTTAATGATAGGAGGGAAATATGGATTTTAGTAAAAGAGGAACCATAGAAAAACAGCATAAAATACAATCCGTGTCAACTAAACTTGCCAAGAAAACTAATGTCATTCTATATAGAGTATTTCTAGTCGCTATTGTTCTACTTATGTTAGTCGGCGCTTCTGGTGTTTATGGAATGGTGTCTGGACTGATCGACAACGCTCCTGACATCAACAATATCAATGTACAGCCAGATGGGTATGCAACTTATGTTTACAATACTGACGGAAAAATCATTCAAAAGCTTGTGGGGCAAAACGCGAACCGTGAATATGTTACCCTGAACAATATTCCAAAAAATATGCAGAATGCATTTATCGCCATCGAAGACGAACGCTTCTATACGCACAACGGAATCGATGTACGTGGAATCTTCCGTGCATTCTTTACCGGCCTAAGCCATGGTAACTTTAATCAAGGTGCAAGTACGCTTACCCAACAGCTTTTAAAGAACCAAGTATTCGAAGGTGGAAATGAATCCACATTCATTGTCAGCTTACAACGTAAGATTCAAGAACAATATCTCGCTATCCAATTGGAAAACCGAATCAGCAAGGATCAAATTCTTGAGTATTACTTAAATACGATTAACCTTGGTGCAAATACGCTTGGAGTACAAGCAGCATCCAATCGTTATTTCAATAAAAACGTTTCGGAGCTAACACTTTCTGAATGCGCCGTAATCGCAGGAATCACACAAAGCCCTGCAAATCTGAATCCAATTACGAATCCAGATAAGAACAAGGAACGTCGTATCGATGTCTTAAACAATATGCTTCGACAAACTCTCATTACCCAAGAAGAATATAACGAAGCGATTGCAGATACCGACGACGTGTACACACGAATTGCCGCTGTCAACAAACAAGTGGCTAGCTCCTTTGGCTATAACAGCTATTTCGTAGATGAAGTAATCTCGCAAGTAACGGATGACTTGGTTGAAAAATGCGGCTATACGCCAACACAAGCAAGCCAGTTAATTTATCGTGGCGGACTTCGTATCTATACGACTCAGGACGAACATTTACAAAACCTTTCTGACAAAGTATTAGAGGATGAATCCAACTATCCTAAAAATTCGGTTTGGCAGCTAGAATATCGTCTTTCTGTTCAACATACAGATGGCACGGTTTCTAACTATTCCGAAGGAAGCTTAAGAAACTATTTCGCAGATAAGAAAGATTCCAAGTTCTCGGTTTATTACACCGATAAGAGCAAGGCAAATGCCTTTATCGATGAATTTAAAGCAGCGAAACTATCCAAGGATGATGTCATCACTGGGGAAACGATTCACTTTAAGATCGAGCCTCAGATTTCCTTTACGCTGATTGACCAGTCTACTGGGCAAGTAAAGGCAATTGTTGGTGGTCGTGGCGAAAAGACCGGAAACCGAACGCTTAACCGAGCTACCGATACCGTTCGTCAGCCAGGCTCTACGTTCAAAATCCTATCCACGTATTTACCAGCACTTGACACGGCTGGCATGACGCTTGCTACAGTCATCGATGATAGCGAATATTTCTATCCTGGTACGAATAAGAAGGTAAAGAACTGGTCTGGTGACTATGCCGGACTTACTACGATTCGTCAGGCAATCAAACGTTCGATGAATGTCGTAACGGCAAAGACATTAGAAAAGGTTACTCCACAGGTTGGATTTGATACGTTACAGTCGTTAGGATTTACGACTCTCGTAAACCAACGTGTCAATACGATTACTTCTTCCGATGGAAAAGAAGTACAACAAGTACAATCCGACGTGAACCTTTCCCTAGGACTTGGTGGTATCACAGACGGTATCACTAACTTAGAGCTTACAGCAGCATATGCAGCAATCGCAAATGGCGGTGTTTACAATAAACCAATCTTCTATACTAAAGTAACGGATAGTTCTGGAAAGATCATTCTTGAAAATCATTCCAACTCCAAACAGGTAATGAAAGATTCTACTGCATGGCTACTTACGAATGCGATGCAGGATGTTTTAACTACCGGAGGAACTGGTACACTTTGTGCATTTAAAGATGTGAGGATGCCAGTTGCAGGTAAGACGGGTACTACTTCTAACAACACGGACCTTTGGTTCAGTGGATATACGCCTTACTATACGGCTTCTATTTGGAGCGGTTATGACTTAAATGAAAGCCAGTCCGATACAAAATATCATAAGATTATCTGGCGAAAGATTATGGAGAGCATCCATAAAGACTTAGCGTATAAGGACTTCCAGAAACCAGATTCTATCGTAAGTGCGAAAATCTGTACGAAATCTGGAAAACTTGCCATTGATGGCGTTTGTGACAATGCGCTTGGCGGTTCTACTGCGAAGACAGAATACTTTGCAATGGGAACTGCTCCTACCGAATATTGTGACAAACACGTACCGCTTACAATTTGCTCGGAAAGCGGCAAATTAGCAACCACTCACTGTCCACATACAAAGAAGGTCGTTTACTTAGCTAAGGACGAGACAGGAAGTACGTATGATTCTCCATATATCCTTCCTTCCAACTTAGAATCTACGTATTGCAACCTTCATACAGGAAATGTGATTAATAAGGCTCCACAACCGCCAAAAGAGGAACCAAATCCACAAAATCCTACACAGCCTACACATCCTCCTGCTACTGTGGCACCTACTAAGGCGCCACAATAGAAAAATCCCCCCTCGCAAATTAATGCAAGGGGGGATTTTTTTTCTCTTTTTATTTCTTCATATGTGGCTTTGCAAACCAAGTAGCAATATAGGCAAATATGATTGCGGCTGATAATCCAACGGCTGCCGCAGTAAATTCGCCTTTGAAGATTCCAATGAATCCTTCCTGGTCTACTGCCTTCTTTACTCCTTTGAATAAGGAATTGCCAAATCCTGATAGTGGAACGGTTGCTCCACATCCTGCCCATTTTGCAAATGGCTCATAGATGCCTAGCGCGCCCAGGAGGGCACCAAGACATACCATACCAACCATGATACGTCCAGGCATCAGCTTTGTCTTGTCCATAAAAATTTGAACGCCCACACAGATCAGGCCGCCAACTACAAATGCTTTAATGTAATCCATATTGCCTTCCTCCCTCTACACAGTTTCTAAAATAACTCCATGAGCAATTCCAGGTACGGAATGCCCTTCATTATAACTAGTAGGAGAAAGTAATGCTCCCGTCGGAATAAATAATACCCGGTTCCATTCTTTCCTACGAAGCATTTCCATTACATAACCATTTAACGTGATTGCAGAACAACCACAGCCACTGCCGCCAGAATGGGTATCCTGCTCTTCCGGATTGAAGATTTCAATACCACAATCCATATACTGTTCCGTAATGTCATATCCTTTCTCACGAAGAATGTCTATGGTAATTTCTTTTCCAATCACGCCAAGGTCACCAGTAATGATCCGATCATAATACTCAGGCTTTCTATCCAAATCCTTTAAGTTGGCATAGATGACATCTGCGGCGGCTGGCGCCATGCATGCTCCCATATTCATGGAATCCTTAACGCCATAATCCACGACTTTTCCTGTGGTAATGCCTTTTACAACGATGTCTAATGCATTCTTCGTCTTTGTCTTTCCAAGGATTGTCGCACCACTTCCTGTTACGGTCCAGGTCGTTGAATATGGTCTCTGACTTCCATATTCTAATGGGAAACGGAACTGTTTCTCTGCTCCTGCAAAATGACTTGAAGTCACTGCCATTGTCTTTTCTGCAAATCCGCCATCAATCGCCATTGCCGCAAGGCTGAGACTTTCTCCCATCGTAGAACATGCACCATAAACGCCAAACATCGGAATTTCTAAGGAGATGATACCGAAGGAGGTCGCAATCAATTGTCCCAATAAGTCTCCGCCAAACAGATAACGAATCTCTTTGCTTTCTAATCCCGCTTTCTTTAGCGCCATATCACATGCTAATCGTTGCAACTCGCTTTCTGCTTCTTCCCATGTCTTCTTAGAAAAAAGAGGATCGTCATTGGTAAGATCAAAATAACTTCCTAATGGTCCTTCTGCTTCCTTCTTGCCTGCTATAGAACCACATCCTAATACATAAGGAGGATTCTCAAACAATATGGACTGTTTTCCATAAATCTTTGATGACTGTGCCATAGTACTCCCTCCTTCTTATACCCAATGCAACACTTTAAGAATCCAATAAATCAGTCCTAATACCCATGCACTGAATACCCCATATAAGATTACAGGACCAGCAATGATAAATAGCTTGCATCCAATACCAAACACCTGTCCCTCTGTCTTATATTCTAACGCAGGGGAAACAACACCATTTGCAAATCCGGTAATCGGCACGACCGTTCCTGCACCGCCAAACTTCGCAAGTGTCGGATAAATATTTAAACAAGTCAAAATGATGCTGATCAAAATCAACACGATAATATTATACGCTGCAGCTGTTTCCTCCCCTAATCCAAAGTTCATAAATAAGTTGAAAAACACCTGACCAATCGTACATATAATACCTCCTACAATAAATGCATTAATACAGTTTCGAAAGCAGCTAAATTTTGGAGTTACCTGCTTTACATAGTCATTGTACTTCTTATCGCGAAGTGTCGAATCTTTCTCATTGATAACATCACCAATGCTACTCTTATTCGCCATGACACTCTCCTTCCTGCATATCAATGATTTGTTATTTAGTATCTTTCATTTGAAAAATTTTAAACATTTTTATTATCGTGCGATGACCAGCTGATAAAACGCTCCAATCCCTTTTCCTAAGCCAATGCATAATACTAAAAATGGAACTCCACTTCGAATCCCAATGCGCCTTGAAACCGCAGGAATGACATCTATGACTTCTGCAAGCGCAATGGCAAGACAGCCAACAAAAATCCCCGTACAAGTGCCATAAAAACAAAGGAATACTGGTCCCAATGGTATAGGAAATTCAAAAACAGATACCATATTCCCCAATATTCCTCCGAACATCACGCAGTCCTCATAAAACGTAATGTATTTTGCAGTTCCCGTCCGATTCGAAAACCTCTGTATGATTTGCAACATTACAATAAATGCATAGATTCCTGCCGCTACTCCAACGCCTCCAGCAAGTCCCATAAAAAATAAGGCAGTCTTCTTAATAATCTGAATCAATGATTTTTCCCTCCCTGCTAGCATTCTGGATCAATGCAGAATTGATATCATTTTCATACTTACGCATCTCAATCTGAATTGGCGTCGGATCGGTCGTAATCTTAATCTTAGAAAAATGATTGAAAAACACTATGATTCCAATACTGATTCCGATGCTATATCCTACTTCTACCACAGACCAAGAATCTTTCGTCCTGCCCATCACAAGACGGTACATCATATCAAAAATATCTTGAATGGAAGCATCCGCATTAAAAGTCATAATGGATAAGGCTCCCCCAAAAAAGATCACCATTGCTACAAATGCAATTTTCACAAACTCCCAGATCTTCTGTGGCTTTCTTGGCATGTTATACGACAGGATAAATTCGGTCTCCCCTAGGTTCACGACCTCGACCTCCGGATGCAGCTTATGAATCAGCTCTATGACTTTCATAATGGAAAAACAATATTTCACATCCTGATTGGTCTTAATGACCTTTACAAGCTGGTGGTTCAGTTCTCGTACCAGCTTCTTATCCGTGCTATATAGCTTTGCAATGTCCTCCATATAGACTCTTGTATTGAATACCTCTATGTTTTGATCGATTTTTATATATAGTATTTTAGACGTCATAGTTGCCATACCTTGTCCTTTTATCATGCTACTGCTAGACTCTTCGATGCCTCTACAAGCCCCTGCTCAATAAGTACGCCGTTATATACTTGCTCGTTAGGAATAAAGAATAGAAAATAAATCGAGATTCCCAATAAAAGCACGACTACCGCAATTAATGCAATCCGCATTTTCCTTGTCATGTAAAGTCCTCCTTTCCTATAAAGAAAAAAAGAAAAGCATTTACTGAAAAGTAAACGCTTTTCATAAAATCATATTTAATTATTGGAAATTGAGTACCATTCTATACGCATTTTTTGATATTTTATTAATTCCAGCCGAGAATATCCGTCACTTTCGTGATGGGTGGTTCAAGTGAGCCGTTCCCGCATTACTTTCAAAATCTTCTTTTCTAGTCGCGAAACTTGTACCTGGCTGATTCCTAACTCCTTGGCAATGTCGGTCTGTGTCCTGTCCTTAAAATATCGAAGCTCGATCAGACTCTTTTCCTTGTCGCTTAAGGAATCGATGATTTCCTGCAATGCAATATGGTCGATGACTGACTCGTTCTCATCCTTGCTCTGTTCTAATTTATCAATCAGATAAATCGCATTCCCATCTCCTTGATAGATGGTCTTATATAGGCTTTCTACCTCTGCATTGGATTCTAGCGCCATGATGATATCCTCAGTCGGAATTCCTAATTCCTCACTTACTTCTTCAATGGTCGGCTCCCTTCCTAATCGGTTTCCAAGAATCTCCTTCGTAATCCGTACCTTTCCTGCAATCTCTTTTAAAGAACGGCTTACCTTGATCATTCCATCATCCCGTAGGAACCGTTTGATTTCTCCTGTAATCATTGGCACTGCATACGTAGAAAACTTCACGTCAAAACTGGTATCAAATTTATCAATGGCCTTTATCAATCCGATACTTCCAATCTGGAACAGATCTTCTAACTCATGTCCACGACCTGCAAAACGTCTTACGATACTCCACACTAATCCAATGTTCATACTGACAACCATGTCTCTGGCTGCTTTATCTCCTTGTTTCGAACGTTCAATTAACTCTAGAGTATCCATGTTCACCTCCTAAAATTAGCGCAGGCTCTAATGTTTAATTGCTTTTTCCATCTTAACCGTAGTACCTTCTCCTACTTCCGATACTACTTCTAGTTTGTCCATAAAGGCCTCCATAAAAGAAAATCCCATCCCAGAACGCTCTAATTCAGGTCTAGACGTATATAAAGGTTCCATTGCCTGCTCAACATCCTCGATGCCAACCCCTTTATCTGTTATGACGATTTCGATGATGTCGTCATGGATCTTGCAGCCCATCTCGATCTTTCCTTCTTGATTGTCATACCCATGAATGATACAGTTCGTGACTGCCTCTGATACCGCTGTCTTAATATCTGCAATTTCTTCCATGGTTGGATCCAGCTGAGATACGAATGCTGCAACTACGGTACGTGCAAAACTCTCATTTTTAGAATCACTGTCAAATACTAAAAACATTTCGTTGGTATGATTCATGCTTACCCTCCTACTAACTATTTGCGGTTTCCCATGCCTGTTACGAATAGTCCATCTGTTTTAAGTCATCAAATGCCTCTTTGGTCGTGTTATATTTGCGAATGATCTTATACAGTCCGGATAGCTCAAAAATACGATTTACGGTATCATCCACATCAGCAACCGCTACGCTTCCCCCAGTAAAGATTACCTTCTTATATCGGCCCATGATGACGCCGATTCCCGAACTATCCATAAAATGTGAATTACTAAAATCAAAGATAATGTTCTTAATTCTTCGTTTATTAATCAAATAATCGCTGCGCTCCCGAATATAGAGAACGCAATGATGATCTAATTCTCGTTTCAAGTGTATGATAAGACAATGGCTTGCAACCTCATATTCTGCGTATTTTGATGATTCATCCTCTGGATCAAATTTCTGTTTGATTGACTCCGTCTTCACCCTATCCCTCTTTTCCACTCTTAACCGTTTTATTTTCTAAACAAAAAGACACCTATGGCTATCTTTCTGTCTCCATAGGTGTCTTTCACACATTACGTGTAATTATTCATTGGCTTCTGGCGTTGCAGTTGGGGAAGTTTCTTCTCCTCCTGCCTCAGGAAGCTGAGGTAATTGACGTTTTGCGTCCCTGCCTCGTCTCGTAGTTGGATGCTCGTCTACAAGTTTTTGGAAGATTTCTCTCGCTTTGTCATATTGTCCTAACTTCATATAGCATCTTCCCATAATATAGTTGGCATCTTCATAATCTTCTTTTAAGGATGCTGCTTTTGTTAATGTTTCAATGGCCGTTTCATATTTGCCTCTCTCATACTCAGAATAGCCTCTGCTATATAACTCTCTAGCCGCATTTCCAAAACCAGAACCTTTGATTGTATTATATAATCGTTTTTGTTCTTTTGTTGTTAACGTATCTTCTGATATGGAAGCAAAGTTTTCTGCTGCTTCTGTTTGTTGTCCTTGTAATAAAGCATTTGCTGCTTTCAATAAAAGATTAGAGGATTGCTCTGCATTGGTCTGTTTGTTCGAAGCATCTTCTTTTTGGCCTTTTAATTCTTTGATTTGTTTCTCTAATTCTTCTTTTTTGCTGTTGGCAGTATTCACTTTGGATTCTAAAGAGGATACTTGTGCCTGATATTTATTGTTTATTTCCTTTAATTCGGAAATCTTGGAATTCATAAGAGTTGGTTTGATTAATACATAGCAAGCCACGATTCCTAATACTACGCCCACGATTAAGTTTAACCATGGAAGGATGCTTGGCTTGTCTTCCTTGAACTCGTGTAATCCTTGGAATACGTTATAATCCGGATTATTGACTTCGCGAATCTCATGACGTTCTTTTCGCTCTTCTCTTATTTCCCTTACTGGTCTTGCATGGGCAACTCCCACTTCTTCCATATAACGAAGTGTCGTCGTATTGTTGATATCGATTGCATTGGCTTTCCCAAGCACTTTTGCCGCCTTGTCCTTCTCTCCTGTATGGATGTAAAGAAGTGCAAGCAGCTGATATGCACGGATAAATTTAGGATTTAGGGAAACTACCTTCTTTAATTGGATAATTGCAAGATCACAATTCTCTTGTTTTGCAGTTGCTAATGCTTGATTATATTTTTTAATTGCTTGATTCGTATTCTCTAATTTGGTTGGGTTTGACTGAATCATCTTGATGTATTCGTCTGCAATGTTGTCTTCTTCTTGAAGATTCTTGCTGACCACCCATTCTCTAAGGGCTGCTACTGTCTCACCCATCTCAAAATATACAAGACCTAATAAATTTCTCGCATTCGTATTATTCTTGTCTAACTCTAAACTCTTTCTAAGAGCCATTACTGCTCCGGAAAGATCTCTTACTTTTGCCTTCATTAAGCCCTGGTTGTAACACATGTTGGATGCTTTATATACTTTTTTATAAATTGTAACATCTTCCCCACAGCGGTCACAACGGTTGCTCTTTAAAGACAATACACTTTTGCAATTTGGGCACTTCATATTATCTCCACCTGTTCCATCCTAATTTTCTCATTGTCATGATTCGTTGTTATTTATTACTTCTGTCTTTGTTGGATGACTTTAAAATTTGCTTGATAATATCCGTTGCATCTGTTAAATCATCATTATATATTGCATCCTCTGCCTGCTCCACTTCTAGGCTTGGTTGAAATCTTTCTAATTCTTCTTGAAAATTAATCATTGTACTCCTCCATTATTACTGCGTATCTACATTGTCGTTGTCTATATTCAATAATGCTCTATTTTGTTTTATTCTTCTCTGTTTTTAGGGGTAAAACCTATATTATCATATAAGTAAAAAATTTAAAAATCAATGTTTTTCTTAAGATTTGACTATATTTAAGATTTCCTTAAGATTTGTAAGAAATTCCTATGATTTCTACACTTAGACGATATATTTCAGCAACAATCCCCTTCTTCCTCCTACACAAGAAAAAAGGCACCATATCGATAGATAGACTTTCCTATGTCTATTATAATATGGTACCTTTTTATTGCAACAATAAAATGTCGCAATTTACGACAGATTAGCTAAGTTGTTGTAATCTTTCTTCAACTTGAGCCATCATGTTTGTATAATTTTCAAGTTTTGCACGTTCTTCCGCAACTTTTGCTTCTGGAGCTTTGCTCATAAAACGTTCGTTGTTTAACATACCGTTCACACGTTTTAATTCGCCTTCAAGTCTTGCTTTTTCTTTTTGTAAACGTTCGATTTCTTTCTCGATATCTACTAATTCAGCAAATGGCATGTAAACAGTTGCATTTGGAATTACTGTAGAAACTGCATCTTGGCTGATGCCCTCTTTATCAGATTGAACGATTACTTCGCTTGCGTAGCCAAGTGTAGCGAAGAATACTTTAGACGTATTGAATGTTTGTGCTACTGCATCATCTTCTGTTACAACGATTACAGTTGCTTTCTTGCTTGGTGGCACGTTCATTTCTGCACGTACGTTACGGATGCTCTTAACTGCAGCTTTGATTAATTCCACTGCTTCTTCATCTGTATTGAAGTTGAATGCTTCATCGTATACTGGCCATTCAGAAACCATGATGGATTCTTCTTTGTCTTGTAATGTACAGAAGATTTCTTCTGTTACGAATGGCATGTATGGGTGAAGAAGTTTTAAGGAATCGATTAATACAGTCTTTAATGTCCAAAGAGCTGCCATCTTAGTAGTATCTTCGTCATTGTATAGACGAGGTTTTACCATTTCGATATACCAGTCACAGAATTCTTCCCATACGAAATCGTATACTTTTTGTACAGCAATACCAAGATCGTACTTTTCCATGTTTTCTGTAACTTCTTTTACAAGAGCATTTTTCTTAGAAAGGATCCATTTATCTGCTAATGTTAATTCCGATAAATCGATTGTTTCTGGAATTTCTGCTTTTTCCATGTTCATCATGATGAAACGGGAAGCATTCCATACTTTGTTTGCGAAGTTACGGCTTGCTTCTACTCTTTCCATGTAGAAACGCATATCGTTACCAGGTGCATTACCTGTGATTAATGTTAAACGAAGTGCATCTGCACCGTATTCAGCAATGATTTCAAGTGGATCGATACCATTACCTAAAGACTTACTCATCTTACGTCCTTGGCTATCGCGTACTAAGCCGTGGAATAATACAGTCTTGAATGGTTTTTCTCCCATGTGTTCGAAACCAGAGAAGATCATACGAATTACCCAGAAGAAGATGATATCGTATCCAGTAACTAATACGTCAGTTGGATAGAAGTATTCTAATTCTTTCGTATTGTCTGGCCAGCCAAGTGTAGAGAATGGCCATAATGCTGAGGAGAACCAAGTATCAAGAGTATCTTCGTCTTGAGTTAAGTGGTTGTGACCGCATTTTGGACAAGTTTCTGGTTGTTCTTTGGAAACCACAACTTCACTACATTTATCACAGTAGTAAGCTGGGATTCTGTGTCCCCACCATAACTGTCTAGAAATACACCAGTCACGGATGTTGTCTGTCCAGTTGAAGTATGTTTTTTCCATACGTTCTGGAATTAATTCGATTTCTTTGGATTTTACTGCTTCAACCGCTGGTTTGATTAATTCATCCATTTTTACGAACCATTGAGGTTTGATTAATGGTTCAACAACAGTCTTACATCTATCATGAGTACCTACGTTGTGAGAGTGGTCTTCCACTTTAACAAGTAAGCCCATTTCATCAAGTTCAGCTACCATTTGTTTTCTAGCTTCGTAACGGTCCATTCCTTCGAATTTTCCGCCCATAGCGTTGATTGTAGCGTCATCGTTCATAACGTTTAATTCTGGTAAGTTATGACGTTTTCCAACTTCGAAATCGTTAGGGTCATGTGCTGGAGTGATCTTAACAACACCTGTACCAAATTCTTTGTCTACATAGGAATCCGCGATTACTGGGATTTCTCTGTTTACAAATGGTACCATTACTGTTTTACCGATGATGTCTGTATATCTTTCATCTTCTGGGTTAACTGCTACTGCAGTATCGCCAAGTAATGTTTCTGGACGAGTTGTTGCGATTTGAACGAAGCGTCCTTCTTCCCCTACGATTGGGTATTTGATGTGCCAGAAATGACCTGCATGTTCCTCATGTTCTACTTCGGCATCAGAGATGGAAGTTTTACATACTGGACACCAGTTGATGATTCTGGAACCTTTGTAGATTAAGCCTTTTTCGTATAATTTTACGAATACTTCTTCTACTGCTTTGGAGCATCCTTCATCTAATGTGAAACGAAGACGATCCCAGTCACAAGAAGAACCTAATTTTTTAAGCTGTTCTACGATTGCACCGCCGTATTCGTGCGTCCAATCCCAAGTTTCTTTTAAGAAACCTTCACGACCGATATCTTTTTTATCGATGCCTTGTTTCTTTAATTTTTCGATTACTTTTACTTCCGTAGAGATACTTGCGTGATCTGTACCTGGTAACCATAATGCGGAATATCCTTGCATTCTTTTGAAACGAATGATGATATCTTGCATTGTTTCATCTAATGCATGACCCATGTGTAATCTACCTGTAACGTTTGGAGGTGGAATTACGATTGTGAATGGTTTTTTGTTTTCGTCTACTTCAGCATGGAAGTATTTTTTTTCAATCCATTTTTGATATAAGCGGTCTTCAATGTCTGAAGGGCTATATGTCTTTTCAAGATTCTTGCTCATATGCTTGCTCCTTTTTTCTTTTTTTACATCTATGATAGAATGGTCGGGTGTCATAACTCGAAGAAACACGCTATGCGAGTTCCTGTCTCGAAAAAAAAACACGGTTCCTTTCATCCTGATAAAAGGACGAAAGAACCGTGGTACCACCTTTATTCATAACAGCCTTCTAATGCTGCTGTTACCTTACAAAGTCTGTAACGGGACTTAGCCGTTGCTCTCTAATAAAAGGGATTCCTTCGTTCAAAAGCACTGTTCAAGAGCTACCTTCAATAAATGATTACTTAAAACGTCCTTTCAGCCTATGGGACATCCTCTCTGCTAAGATCTTTACCTACTCTTCTCTATCACTACATGTTTCTATATTTTACCATGACACATTTGTCATGACCATTATTATACTAGACAAAGTATGCGCATCTGTCAAGCTTTTTATACATTTTCCTACAGATTGATCTGATACTTCTTCAATGTCTCGATGACTTCTTCCTTCGCCTCTGGATTCTTCTTTAAGACCTCTCTTACATTCTCAATCGAATTTCCTTTTACCTGCATGTTATACTCCATTCTCTCACGTAATTTCTGACGTCTTACATTCAGGCGGTGGCGGATCTCTACCATTTCCTTCGGTTCAAGAAGCGCGATGGTTTGGTGGATCCATACTTCGGCATCACGGATATAGAAGCCTCGTAACAGACGGATCAGTTTTTCACTATGATAATTCAATAATTCGGTATTGTTCTTATAGCGGTTATTGAGTTCCTTTTGCTTTACATATTCTTCCCAATGTTGGGCTAACTGCTTCGAGCTGTTGATATTATATTTTGCATAGGAATAATCAAGGCTAAGCTTGTTATTTACAAACTTGAGCTTTACTGTATTTTGAAGGCCGATGGCCCTTGCTTGCTTTCTTTGAATTAATGCTGCTACCATCCTATTCTTTCTAGATTCATTGGCAATATAAGCCGTACATGCTAATGCTAATACGACCGTCAGAATGAATGGCAGCTTTTCTTCATAATAGTATGCGCCTCGAATCCATAATAACATAGCTAATACCGCTGCTGTCAGTGCAGCCACTAGGATGCTTACTAAATTTAGAAACTTCTGTTTCTCGGCTACCTCCCCATACTCAAATGCCAGATTTGCCTTTTCTCCCTCTAGCGTTGCAAGGTCTCCTCTTAGTTTGGAAAGGTATTCCTCTTTTTCTCGAATCTTCTTTACTTCGCTTGGAACCTCATCCTCATGCGTTTCGATCAACTCATACTGCTTTTTCGTAATGCGCATCTTTCCATTTAGATACTGGTTACGCTCCCTTGTGAGGGTAAGGATTTCACGAGCCACATTGCTGATTTCCCTTCTTGGCTCCTCTGGAATCTGATCGATTACTTGTATATCGGAAAGATAGGACGTAACCGCTTCATATTCTACTTGGAATTCCTCCATTTGCTTTGTTGCTTCTATGATCTGATCACAGTTCTGTGAAAGATAGGTCTGTCTTGCAACCGGATTCTTCAGATCCA